>JASHSY010000143.1 GCA_030040825.1 Xanthobacteraceae bacterium | reverse complement strand
CACCACAACGCGCGGCTGATGATGGAGGTCAACATGAACCTGACCTTCCCGATCGCCGATTGGTTCTTCGGCACGTCCGATCTCGATCGCGGTCTCCTCGGCACCTTGCTCAATGGCTACGACACGCGCTTTCTGAAGAAGAGCCTGCGCGGCCGTCCGCGGCTGCCCAACGAGGCCGCGGCGCTGCCAGTCGGCACCAACTAAAGCTTGCGGACAGTCCGATGCCAAATGACGTCAAAGCAGTTCTGTCGGCCATTGCACTGATCGTCGGAGCGGTGCTCGCGTTTTGGAGCGGATCGCCGATCCGCCACGGCTTTTCGACTTTCGTCATCGCCACTACGATCTTTATGGTCGCGGCGATGTGGATTTTCCCGGAAGCCGGCGTGAAGAAGGGCAAAGTGAACCGGACAAAGTGAACCGGACAAAGTGAAACGGGCGAAGCCGACCTTATCGCCAAGGCTGCCGCGTTGTACGGCGCCGCGCTACTGCGGCAGTCCGGCTTTACGCAAAGCGTCGTAGTGATGCTCGCGATCTTCTTTTTGCTTGTAGTGCAGCGTCCGCATGTAGTTTTCAACGCGAAAGCCCGGTTCGCGCTTGAGTACTTCCGCCGCATGTTGACGAGCCAGAGCCTCGGCGCCATTGGCGGCGTGACAGGCCGCGAGCAGCGCGTGATGCAGGTGGTTGGGGTTGGTGAGACGACCGAGTGCGGTGATCGCCTCGCTATAACGGCGTGCGACGAAATACGCCCGCGCCAAATGATTCCAGAACCGCTCCGGGTGGTACGGATTGAGGCGCATCGCCTTCTCGATCCAGACGATGCCTTCTTCCGGTTGGCCGATCCAGGTCAGCATCTCGCCCTGTTGCACCACGATCAGATCGTCGTTTGGGTTCAGGCCCAGCGCCCGCTGCTGATGGAATGCGACCTTGTCAAAATCGCCGCTGGCAATGTTGACGGCCGCGAACAGCCGATGGACATCGCTGTCGTTGCTGTCAAGTTGCAGCGCCTTCTGCATCTCGATGACCGCTTCATTGAAAGTCGCTTGTGGATCCTGGGAATAGCCGTTGACGAAGGATTGGCCGAGCGTGCAGGCCCTCCAGGCGCGGGCATGCGCATAGTTGGGGTCGAGCGCGATGGCGCGATCGAGAAGGCGCAGGGCGGCTTCGTTATCGGCGGGTGTCGAGCGGTGATGCAACAGCTTGCCGGCTAGCACGCATTCATAGGCGGCCATATTGTCGGTCGGTTTCCGCGCGACGCGCTCGCTGGCAGCGGCCTCCATGCGCCCAGGCAGGGTCGCGACGATGGCGGTCGTCATTTCGTCCTGCAGCGCGAAGATATCATCGAGTTGCCGGTCATAGCGCTCCGCCCAGATATGACGGTCGGCTTCGGCGTCGATCAGCTGGACCGTGATGCGCACCCGATTGCCGGATTTTCGCACGCTGCCTTCCACGGCGTATTGCACGCGGAGTTCGCGCGCTACCTGCCGCACGTCGACCGCCTGTCCCTTGTACTTGAAAGCGGTGTTGCGCGAGATGACGAACAAATGCTTGAAGCGCGACAGCTCGGTAAGGATGTCCTCGGTCAGGCCGTCCGCGAAAAACTCCTGCTCCGCTTCACCGCTCATGTTGGTGAACGGCAGCACGACGATCGAGGAGCCGGTTACCGGCGCTGCTTTTGCGTCGGGCGAATTGCCGGCAACCTGCGGCGACACCCCATAGACGCGAACCGGTTCGGCAAAGTTCTTCACGCGCTGTTCGCCAAGATCCTTGTAGGTGAGCGGCAATTTCTGCCGCACGTGTTGGTAGGCGGTTTCGGAAATGCAGATGCCGCCAGGCTCGGCGAGGGCTTCCAAACGCGCCGCAAGATTGACGCCGTCGCCGTAGAGGTCGTCGCCCTCGACGATGACATCACCGAGATTGACGCCGATCCGCAGCTGCATGCGCCGATCCTGCGGCAGCGGGGCGTTGCGCGCTTCCATGCCTTGCTGGATCTCCACGGCACATTGCATGGCGTTCACGATGCTGGCGAACTCGACCAGCACGCCGTCACCCATCAGCTTGACCAGGCGTCCGCAATATTTTTCGAGCAAAGGCTCAAGAACTTCCCGCCGCCGGAGCCGTAACGTGGACAGCGTCCCGGCCTCGTCCGCGCCCATCAGCCGGCTATAGCCGACCACATCGGCGGCTAAAATCGTCGTCAGGCGGCGCTCATCTCGTACTTCGGTCATGACCTGCCGTAACTATCGAGTTTCACGTCTAATTATAGTCCGATTGGGGAAGCGGCAAGGCGGCGCGTTCGGTCCGGGCGCCATATCGCCGGCTGCGCCGTGGCGTCGGATAATCCGGGAAACCCAAGATTTCGGGGACTGATCAATTCGATTTGAAGCGATTGCGTTAGGCGACCGAATGGCGCGCGACGCCGATCAGCCGGTCGAGCTGGGCGCCGTCCTGCTTCAGCGGCTCGCTCAGGCCGTCATAGACGATGCGCCCGCGGTCCATCACCACGATGCGCGGTGCAAGATCGAGGGCCAGCCGGGTATTCTGCTCCACCAGGACAAGCGTCAGCCCCTGCGCATTGGCCAGATGCCGGATCGCGCGCATCAACTCCTCGACGATCACCGGCGCCAGCCCCTCGGACGGCTCGTCCATCAGGATCACTGCCGGATTGCCGACGAGCGCACGCGCAATCGCCAGCATTTGCTGCTCACCGCCGGACAGCTGCCCGCCCCAATTCCGCTGCCGCTCCTGAAGCTTGGGAAATAGCGCGAATACCGACGCGATGGTCCACGGCCCCGGCCGCGCCGCAACTTCGAGATTTTCCCGCAGCGTGAGCGAGGCAAATATCTCGCGTTCCTGTGGCACGTAACCCAGGCCCGCCGCGACGCGCTGGTGCGGCGCAAGCCGGGTAATGTCGCGGCCGTCCAGGCGGATGCGGCCGCGATGCAAAGTGGTGTGCCCCATGATCGTGGACAGCAGCGTCGTCTTGCCGACGCCGTTTCGTCCGATGATCGCCAGCGTCTCGCCGGCTTTAACGCCGAGCTGTATATTCTCGATGATTACGGTTTCGCCGTAGCCGCCCGAAACCGCATCGAGTTCGAGCGCCAGCTTGGCGTCAGCCATGCTGCGCCTCGCGTTTTTCGCCGAGATAGATGGCCCGCACGCGCGGATCGGCGGAAATCTCGTCCGGCGTGCCTTCGGTCAGTACCGCTCCGGCGGCCAGCACGGTGATCCGTTGGGCAAAGCGGAACACGACATCCATGTCGTGCTCGATAATCAGGATAGTGATGTTCGGGTCGAGCCGCGAGATCACGTCGAGGATCAAATGGCTTTCCGACGACGGCACGCCGGCCGCCGGCTCGTCGAGCAGCAGAAGTTTCGGCTGCTGTGCCAGTGCGATGGCGATTTCAACCAGGCGCTGCCGGCCGTACGGCAATTCGCGCACCGGCCGGCACGCATCGGATGACAGCGCGAGCGATTGCAGGTGATCGAGCGCCTCTTCGATCACCGCAGCCTCGCTGCCGGCGGATCGCCATAACCGGTTGCAGGCGCCGGTGCGCTCTCCGATCGCCAGATAGACGTTTTCCAGCACCGTGAGGTTGCGAAAAAGCTGGTTGACCTGGAAGGTGCGCGCGATGCCGCGGCGGGTGCGTGCCGCTTGCGACAGCGAGGTGATTTCGTCGCCGTCGAGCAAGACCTGGCCCGACGACGACCGCACCCGGCCGGTGATCAGATTGACCAGGGTGGTTTTGCCGGCGCCGTTCGGTCCGATCAAAGCGTGCCGGGCGCCGCGCGGCAGCGCGAGGTTGATGTCGTTGGCGACTTCAATGGCGCCGAAATTCTTCCGTAAGTTGCGGATTTCCAGCGCTGCGGTCATGGCTGGGTTCGCGCTTGCAACAGCCGGCTGACATTCAACACCCTGCCCAACGTTCCACGCCGTACAAACAAGACAACACCGATCAGCAACAGCCCGATGCCGAATTGCCAGAATTCGGGGCTCGCCTTCGCCAGCTCGTTTTGCAGGACCATGTATAGAGCGGCGCCGATGAAGCCGCCATACAACCAGCCGGCGCCGCCAAGGATCAGCATGATCAGCACCGCCGCCGACTGATCGAAATCGAACACGCCAAGCGTGACGAAGGCGTTGGTCTGAGCAAACAGCGCGCCGGCGATCCCCGCAACGGCGGCCGAGATGGTATAGACGACCACCAGTCGCCAATGCACCGGCGAGCCGAGCGCATTCATGCGGCCGATGTTTTCGCGGATGCCGACCAGCGCTTGTCCGAACGGCGAATAGACGATCCGCCGCACGCAATAAAACACAATCAGCAACACGCCGAGGCAATAGAGATAATAAGTGTGGCCGTAGATGTCGTAATCGAAGCGTCCGAACAGCGGCGCGACGTTCACGCCGGGAATGCCGTCATAGCCGCCGGTGAAGTCGCGAAACAGATTGCCCAATTGCTGAAGCATGATGGTGACCGACAGCGTCAGCACCAGGAAGGCGAGGCCGCGATAGCGCAGCAGCAGCCAGCCGGACAAGAAGCCGGCAATGGCCGCGATCAGCGCGCCGGCGAGGAGGCCGGAAACCGGTTCGCTCCAACCGAGGTCGGTAATCAGGAGCGACGCGCCATAGGCGCCGAGCCCGAAGAATGCGGCATGGCCAAGCGTGACGATCCCGGCGTAGCCGAGGATCAAATCGAGCGACAGCGCGAACAAAATCATGATCAGCGTTTGGCCGCCCAACACCATTTGGCTCGGGAAAATGAAAAAGGCGGCGATAGCGGCGATCCAGGGCAGCGCCTCGGCCGGTCGAAAGCGGCTCCGCCGGACCAGGAAATCGGCGACGCCGGCGCGCGCAACCGTACTCTCGCCGCCGGCGGGGGCCGGCCGGGATTTACTCGCGTCCATAAAGCCCCGCCGGCTTGAGCAGCAGGATCAGCACCGCAACGGCATAGATGGCGAAGGTGCCGGCATCGGAGAACAAATATTTGCCGGCGGTATCGGCCATGCCGAGCACCAGTGCGCCGGCGAGTGTGCCCCATAAGCTGCCGGAGCCGCCGACTGCGACGACCAGCAGAAAGAAAACCAGATAGATGATGGCGAAGTTCGGGGTAAGGCCGAGCAGCTGAATGGCGAGACCGCCGCCGAGCGCGGCGAGCCCGCTGCCGACCGCAAACGTAATGGTGAACAGAAGATCGACGTCAATACCCACCGATTGCGCCATGCGCCGGTTATCCACCGAAGCGCGGATTTTGGCCCCCAAGCTGGTGCGGTCGAAGCCGTACCAAAGCGCGGCAATCAGTGCGGCGCCCACGCCGATCAGGAACACACGGTAGGCCGGAAAGCTTCGCCCACCGAGATTGAGTTGGCCGGCGAGGTAATCGGGAATCCGGATGGCGTGCGTCAGCGGGCCGTAGAAATACGTGTAGGTGGCAATCGCCATGAAGGTGAGCCCGATGGTCATCAGCACCTGATCGAGTTCACCGGCGCCATAGAGTCTGGCGTAGAGGACGCGTTCGAACAGCACGCTGGCGGCCCCGACCACGACAAAGGTAATGACAAGCGCACCGAGAAACGGAACGCCCCAGGCGCTCATCGTCGTCAGTACGAGATAACCGCCGGCCATGGCGAACGCGCCGTGCGCCAGATTGACGAAACCCATCAGGCCCATGGTCACCGACAGGCCGACCGACACGATAAAAAGAAACATCGCCCAGGCCAGGCCGTCGAACAGAATGCTGACTAAGGTATTGACCATGGGCGAAACGCTTCAACCCCGGCGTTAAATGCGGCAGCCGCGAGGATAGCGGCCGCAGCCGTCGTCGCAAATGCCGATAGTGCGCGGGTCGTGCGTGCTACACCTAACGGCAGCGGCCGAGCTTGAGTACCTTGCACTCGTCCTTCACCGCCGGATACGTCTCCAGCACTTTGATGCCGAGCTTGCCGTCGGGCTTCTTGACGACCTCTTCGGCGCGCTCCGGCTGTATCACGTCGCGTGTTTGCGGATCGATCTCGATCGGCCCGCGGACTCCTTCGTGCTTCCATCCTTTCAGGGTGTCGATCACTTTGGCGCCGTCGTCCAAATTGCCGTGCAGTGTGTTGATGACGTGAAAGATGCCAGCCATCGTGTCCATGCCGGCCGCCGACATGAAATCGGGATACGAATTCGGGCCGTAGGCATCGTGCCACGCTTTGACGAACTCCTGGTTGCCCGCAGTGTCGAGATCGTCGGAATAACTTGCCATCACCACCAGGCCGATGGCCGCGTCGCTCATATGTGCGAGTTCATAATCCGGGATGAGATCCATTGGACCGATCAGCCGCACTCCGGCCTGACGCATGTTGAGGTCGCCGTATGTCTTCATCACCCCCGCGGCATGCGCGCCGGACGGAACGAAGACGTAGAAACAGTCCGGATGCTCGTCCTTCACCCGCTGGAAGAACGGCGTGAAATCCGGTACCGGTCCGGGCGGTCCGAAGCGGACTTCATCGACTACCTTGCCGCCGGCTTTTTCGAAGGCGGTCTTGAAGGCGAGCGTCGAATCCTGGCCCGGCGGAAAATCCGTGAAGCCGGCCGCAGCGGTTTTGCAGCCGAGCTTGGTGGCCGCATAGGTACCCATCGGATAGGCCGGGTCCCACATGCTGAACGAGAAGCGCACGATGTAGGGCGATAAATCGGTGATCCACGCCGTGCCGGCGTTGGCAATGATCATAGGCATCTTGACCTGCGTCACCAGCGGCGCCACGGCGATCGCCGATGGCGAAAAGACAAAACCGGTGAGCAGCTTCACCTTGTCGTTGGTGATCAGCTCGGTAACCACGGTCCTGGCGTTGGCGCCCGATGGCGGTCCTTCGTCGCGCTTGATCAGCTCGATCTTGTTGTCGCCGAGGTCCTTGGCGTGCAGCTTGATGTAGAGGCCGAACGCCTTGTCGATTTGATTGCCGAGATCGGACATCGGGCCCGAATACGGCAGCACCACGCCGACCTTGATTGTTTCCGCGTCGGCCGTTCCGAAACAGCAAAATGCGAGCAGCGCAACTGCGAACGCACCGGCGATTTTCAAGACACGTCTCCCTGGGTTTCTTTCCACCCACAGCCGCGAGCTTGGCGCGGTGTGCGCGTGTTTGCTCTTGATTTTGCGCAGTTTCGCACGTCAATTCGGGGATGGCAAAATCAGCCGTAGGCAAAACAAAACGCCGCGTCGGTGTGCCGCATTCGAAGGCCTTTTGTTGCGGTGGGGTAGGGTGGGACGATGACGAAGCGGATCGACGGGAAGGCGCGTGCGGAGCGTTTGGTCGCCGACGTCGCGGCGGTGGCGGCGAGGCTGAAAGCAACCGCCGGTGTGGCGCCGGGGCTTTGCGCCGTTCTGGTCGGCGACGATCCGGCGAGCCAAGTCTACGTTCGCAACAAGGGCAAGGCTGCGACCGCGGCCGGGATCAACAGCTTTCAGGAACACCGGCCGGCGAACACCAGCGAAGCCGAATTGCTGGCGTTGATCGCCAAGCTTAATTCCGACGACCGGGTCGACGGCATTCTGGTGCAGTTGCCGCTACCCAAACATATCGATCCGCAGCGGGTCATCGACGCCATCGATCCAGGCAAAGACGTCGACGGCTTCCACGCGCTCAATGTCGGTCGTCTGTGGAGCGGCGGATGGAGCCGCGCGCTACTGCCGTGTACGCCTTATGGCTGCTTGCTGTTGCTGCGTGACGAAATGCCCGATCTTGCCGGCGCCGATGCGGTCGTGCTCGGGCGCTCCAACATCGTCGGCAAACCGATGGCGGCGCTGTTGTTGGCGCAGAACGCAACCGTCACGCTGGCCCACTCCAAGACCCGCGATATCGCCGCGCTTCTGCGCCGTGCCGATATTCTGGTGGCCGCGGTCGGACGACCGGAATTTGTACGTGGCGACTGGATCAAGCCGGGCGCCGTGGTTATCGACGTCGGCATCAATCGCGTGTCTACGGCGGACGGCAAATCGAAGCTCGTCGGCGACGTCGCGTTTACCGAAGCACAGGGAATTGCTGGCGCGATCACCCCGGTGCCGGGCGGCGTCGGTCCGATGACGATCGCTTGTCTGTTGCGCAATACGCTGATCGCCGCGTGCCGGCGGCGTGGCCAAGCGGAACCGCAACTCTAGTCTGAATTGAACGTGGACGGCTGGCCGCGTTTTGCCGGCACCGGGGCAAGCTTCAGATTCCGGTCAAACGCACTGTTTCCGGAAATAGTTCGGCCGCGAGCGCGATGCTCGCGCTGCACTGGCTTGGCACGCCGTCTGATCATAGGATCAAATCGGACCGGAGGCGTATGGGATGAATGTAACGACCGCCGAAAAAATAAAGACCTTGAGTGCGTGCCTGGGAACCTACGCCCATACCAAGGCGCTCAAGGGCGGTAACATCAAATCTGACCGAGTGGCGTTTTCCTTTACCGAGATCAATCCGGTCAATCGCGCGTTCATGCCGATGGCGCGCGAGCAGAAATTCGACGTTTGCGAGATGGCGATCGTCACCTATTTGCAGGCCAAAGCTTACGGCAAGCCGCTGATGCTGTTGCCGGCGACCATGATGGCGCGGTTTCAGCACGGCGCGCTGCTCTACAACGCCGAGCGCGGCCTGCTCCGGCCGCAAGATTTGGCAGGCCGGAGAATTGGGGTGCGGGCGTTCTCGCAGACCACCGGGGTGTGGATCCGCGGCATCCTGTGGAAGGATTATGGGCTCGATCTTGCCAAAGTGAACTGGGTCACCTTCGAAGACGCGCACGTTGCCGAATATCGCGATCCGCCCGGCGTCGAGCGCGCCGCCGCCGGCAAGGACATCACCAAAATGCTGATCGATGGCGAACTCGATGCCGCCATCTTCGGCGGCGCCATGCCGGACGATCCGCGGCTCAAAAGCGTCATTGCCGATCCGGAAGCGGCCGGCAAGGCGTGGTCCGAAAAGCACCGCACCGTGCCGATCAACCACATGGTTGTCATCAAGGACAGTCTGGCGAAATCCGACGCGGTGACGGTGAGCGAAGTCTTCCGCATGCTGCTTGCGAGCAAGCAAGCCGCCGGCTTGCCAAAGGTCAACGCCGTCGACTTCGTTCCGTTCGGTTATGAGGCGGTCAGGCCGGCGCTCGAATTGATGACCAGTTATGCCGCTGAGATGAAGCTTATTCCGCGTCCCTTTGCGGTCGAGGAATTGTTCGACGACACGACACGCATCCTGCACGTCTGACAGCCGGGCGCTATCCGCCAAAGCTGCGGTCAATCATCACGCCGACAAAAACGCCGGCCAGTGCGGCAGCGATGCCGATGCAAACGGTTTCCAGCACGGTGCGCAACGTATCGCGTTCGGCAATGCGGGCCCGTCCAATGCCGAGCCCGATCAAGAGCGCGATCGTTACGACGCCGGAAATAATTCTCGCCTGCGGTATCGGCGCGAATACGAACGGCAAAATCGGTACTGCCGCCGCCAGAAAATCGGCCAGCAGCATCCATAGCGCCTGCTCCCATGGATTGAGCGGCGTTTCCGCTTCGCCTTGCAGCGCCAGCATCAAACCACCGAGTGCGGTGCGGTTGCCGCGCACGGCGCCGGTTAGTGCCGCCGATTGCTCGCGCGTCAGGCCGGCCGCTTTGAATCGATCGGTCAACGAGGCCGCGAAGGCGTCAAGCGCCCGGTCGGATTGCACCAACGAGCGCCGGGCGTCGATCGCGTCCCGCGTCGTTTCGACATCGAGATAGGCTCCCGCCATCATCGAGACTGCGGCGGCTACCGCGCCGGACGCGCCGGCGATCAGCACGGTTGCGGTATTGGCGGTGGTGGCAGCGACGCCAAAGATCAGGCCGAAAATCGAGACCGTGCCGTCCTCCATTCCGAACACGACAGTGCCGGCGGAATTGGCCAGCGAGCTGCGCAGCCGCCGGAACGTTGCGACGATTGTCATTGGCGGTAGGTCCTCCGTGTTGCCGGCGCGAATTTACCTATTATCGTCAATATGATATTAATCATCGGCCAGGAGAGAGCGGCGATGCAACTGCAATCGCTCGGCTATGTCGGCATCCGCAGCAAGGCTTTGGAGGATTGGGCGGCCTACGGGACGCGCTTCCTCGGCATGCAACTCGTCGACAAAAGCAAAAACACGTTGGCGCTGCGGATGGACGATCGCAAGCAGCGCGTCGTCATCCAGGCCGACGCGAGCGAAGGACCGTCGTTCTACGGCTGGGACGTGGCCGACGCGGCGGCGCTTGATGCGCTGGCCGCCCGGCTTGAAGCATCCGACGTGCACGTTGCCCGCGGCTCACGCGCGCTTGCCGAAGAACGGCGGGTCAAGGATCTGATCGTCTTTACCGATCCGGTCGGCACCCGTCTGGAGGCGTTCCACGGCGCTGAAGTTGCGGCTGAACCGTTCAAGCCGGGGCGAGCGATTTCCGGCTTCCGCACCGGCCCGCTCGGCATGGGACACGCCGTGCTCACGGCCGAGCGGATCGACGACGTGGCGCCGTTTTATACGGACCTGCTCGGCTTCCGGCTCAGCGACTATTTCCTGCGTCCGTTCAAGGCCTATTTCTTCCATCTCAATCCGCGTCACCACAGTCTTGCTTTCATCGAAAGCGGCACGAACGGCATCCATCACCTAATGGTCGAGCTTTGTTTCCTCGACGATGTCGGCCAAGCATACGATTTGGCGCTGCGTAAGCCGGAGACGATCGGCACCACGCTCGGCCGCCATGCCAACGATCAGGTGACGTCATTCTACTCGTGGTCGCCGTCGAAGTTTCTGGTGGAATATGGCTGGGGCGGCCGCTCGATCGATCCGGCGACCTGGACGCCCCAGGAGCGCACCGACGGCCCAAGTTTGTGGGGCCACGATCGCTTATGGCTGCCGCCGGACAAGCGCGAGGACGCGCGCGACCTGCGGATCAGCGTCGCCGCGGCCGGCGGCCGCGAGCCGCTCAATGTCATGGACGGCAATTACGTGCGGGCGCGCGACGTTTGCCCGTGGTGGAACGCCAACCTAGTGGAGCGGATTTGACATTCGCTACCCCTCAGCCGCCAACTCGCGAAGCCAATGTCAAATCCAAAGTTCCACTAGCACCGATATTTCCGGTGGTCCTTTGATTCCGACATTCGCAGATAGCCCACCGGACCGGGATGCGAATGTTGGCATCGGACCGCTGGCGGCGCGCAAGACCGGATCAGCCGCCGGCCAGCTCACCAATTGGCCGGACGCCGCACTGCGGTCCAGCTGCCGGCGCACTGGCCGGTCGAGGTGCGCCATTCGCCGCGGCCGTTATTGCCAGCCAGCCGGCCGATGCCGCTGGCCGTGCGGCCCCCTTCAGCAACGACGACGCGGATTTCCCCGCCCGGCGATACGCGCCCCGCGGCCTGGTAGCTTTGCTCGCCGGCGACGACCTGGTTGTTGACGATCCGCACCGAATAACGCAGCGAACGGTCGCAGTCGCCGCGCAGCGTGTTGATCACCACGCTCCAATTGCCGTCATAGGCGCCGGCTGCTGCGGCATCGGACGGAGCGCTGTAGCCCGCCACCAGAAACGCGGTGAAAGCAACGGCAAAAATTGGGCGCAAAAAA
>JASHSY010000142.1 GCA_030040825.1 Xanthobacteraceae bacterium | reverse complement strand
CCGAACAATCCCGACGGAAGGATTTTCGCCCCCGACGCTCTCGCCGGTTTGGCCTCGGAGTTGCGTCGCCGCCGCGGCGGCTTGCTGGTCATCGATGAAGCGTTCATGGACGCAGCGGCCGCGGGCCTCAGCTTTACGGGGAATCTTGCAGCCGACAACGTCGTGGTGTTGCGCTCGTTCGGGAAGTTTTTTGGGCTTGCCGGCTTGCGGCTCGGCTTTGCGCTTGCCGCGCCGGCGCTGGCGGCGCGGATTCGGTCCGTGCTCGGCCCGTGGGCGGTCTCCGGTCCTGCGCTCACCGTCGGCGCCAAAGCGCTGGCCGACACCGCCTGGATCGCGCGCACGCGCAAGCATTTGGCGACATCGGCGAGGCGGCTCGATGCGATCCTGACTGCCGCAAAGCTTGATAGTGTCGGCGGCACCAACCTGTTCCGGCTTGTGCGCACTCCGGCAGCGTCAGCGCTGTTTCACCATTTAGGCCGCGCCGGCATCTGGGTTCGTACCTTTCCGCATCATGCCGGGTGGCTGCGTTTCGGCTTGCCGGCGAATGAGCGACAGTGGCGGAGGTTGGAGCGGGCAATGGCATCATTTCGCGAAAGCCGAACGGCATAAAGCGGAGACATCAGCGTGGCGGCAGGGGCACCAATCGCCTTCGACGACGCGTTCCGCGCGCAACTGCACGAGCTTTTGCTCTGGCGGCGCGACGTTCGGCGCTTCCGTCGCGATCCCCTGCCGGACGGCGCGGTCGAAAGCCTCATTGATCTGGCGTGCCTTGCTCCCTCGGTCGGCCTTAGTCAGCCTTGGCGTTTTGTGATTGTTGCCGATGCAGCGCGACGCGCCGCCGTCCGGCGCGACTTTGAAACTTGCAATGCCGAGGCGCTGGCCGCACAGAACAGCGAGCGGGCCGGGCTCTACGCGCGATTAAAGCTTGCCGGTTTGGACGAGGCGCCGAGCCACCTCGCGGTTTTTGCCGATCGCGCGACCGCGCAGGGCCACGGCCTCGGGCGCCGCACCATGCCCGAGATGATCGACTATTCGGCAGTGACGGCGGTGCATACGATTTGGCTTGTGGCGCGTGCCCGAGGCATCGGCATGGGCTGGGTGTCCATCCTCAATCCAAAAGTAGTCGCTGAGCTTCTGCAGGTTCCGGCGGAGTGGAAATTCATCGGCTATTTTTGTCTTGGTTATCCTCAGTTCGACGACACGGTGCCCGAACTCGAGCAAATGAAATGGGAAGAACGGCGGCGGCCGTCGTCGGTAACTTTCAAACGTTAACGCACGCTGCGCGCCGGGTTTTTGACGGCTTTGCTGTACCAAAACAGGGCAGATTTGCTGGCACCGCCCTTGCTCTCTCTCCACTGACGCATTGCGCCTGTCCGGGTGCGGGACACCGCTCCTGAAACCGCCGCGCGACGCCAAAACCAGAGCGGTGCCGCTTGAAACCAAGCGGTTAACGCTCGCAGGGAGAGAGCTGTGTTAACCAGTCATCCGGCCGAAGCGTCTTCGGCTACCAGGTTGGTTGCCCGCGTGGGCGCTGCATTAGTGGTGTCGGTCGTAAGCTTGTCGTCGGCTTATGCCGAGACCGTCGTCGATCTGAGCTGCCTCGCTGCGGCAAAGAGCCTTAGTTGCGTGGCGCAGATGGCGACCGGCGGCGATCCGTATATCCGGGTTGTGCCGCAGGCGCTCGGCGAAGCACAAAACGCGCAACTTGCAGCGCGCGAACGCAAATGGATGGCGCGCTGTCATCCGGTCACCGAACGCGACAACTACGGTGTTGCGCGTTACCACTACGCGGCGCGGGGTTGCGAGTACGGTCTGGGTGCCGACCAATGAGATAATGACGCAGCCAGGATTCGGGCCGCGTCATTAATTCCCAATTCTCCGCGAGCTTCAGCGAACCGGATTTGTCGGTCGACGCCGCATGGCGGCTATTGTCGCCGCCTGTCCAGGCAAGTATTTAGCCAGGATAGCGGGATCGAGCTCTTTGAACGCCCGATCCGGCAGCCGATACCAAGTCTCGTTGCGTCCAAGAAACTCAAAGCCCAGATAACCACGGACGGTCAGTGTCTGGCCGTCCGCGCTTAAGGTCATCATGGCATTGTAAATGTTACCGTCGCGCGGATCGAGGATATTGCCGTTCTCGTAGCGCAGGCCTACGCGCTGCATATCCTTGATGATCGGCAGGCCCAACATCGGGGCGTTCTTGCGGTCGTCGCGGCAATGCGTGCAAAATGCGTTGCCGGGGTCTTCATTGGGGCGCGGAAACAGCTTTGCCGCGACGCCTTCATAGACGCCGTTACCGTTCTCCACGAACAAGAACCAGACGACGGTCTTGCCGGTCGCCTCGTCGATCTTTTGCCAAAGCCCCGCCACTGACTGATCCGCCGCGGCGAGAGGCTGCATCATGACGAAAATCATCGCCAGCGCGGCCAGAATCGGCCTAGTCCATTGCGTCACCAAGGGTGTCTCCAATCCAATCCCCGAATCATCAATCGCTGCAATTGGGCGTCAATCGCATTGATTCAATCTCTCTACAATGCGGTGATTTAACGACCTCAAATCGCCGAAAAGCGCGCAAAACCGGGTTCCTCGGCCCAATTTGAGGCTTGCATCAAAGGACGATGGCTTCCAATCATTGTTCCAGCCGGTGGATCAAAACCCGACTGATAGGCATTAGTTATTGGGGTCGGATTTATAATTTTTCATGCCGCGTCCCTCTACGTCGCGTTCGAGCGTTGCCCTCGACAATTTGCGAGCGGTCGTCATCCTCATTGTGCTCGCCTTTCATTCCGTACTCGCTTACGTCGAGTGGATTCCGTCACGCTCGTCAGGATTTAGCGATCCCCCCTATGGGTGGCGCGCTTTTCCGATCATCGATGCCCACCGGTGGTTTGGGTTCGATCTGTTTTGCGCGTGGCAGGACGTGTACTTGATGTCGCTGATGTTTTTTCTGTCCGGCCTGTTCGTGTGGCCCAGCGTGCAACGCAAGCAAAGCTTCCGCTACGCCCGCGACCGTCTGGCGAGGCTTGGCATTCCCTTCGCATTTGGGTTGCTGGTTCTCGTTCCCATGGCTTTATACCCGGCGTATCTGGCCAGTACTGCGAATCCAAGTTTATCCGATTATGCGCACCGCTATTTGGCGCTGCCTTTCGTGCCTAATGGCCAGTTGTGGTTTTTGTGGCAATTGCTCGGACTGAATTTAGTCGCCGCCGCGATCTATTTCATCGCACCGAATGTCTTGCGCGCTTTGGGCCGGTGGTCGGGCGCGGCCGGACAGCGCCCGGTCTATTATTTTGCAGTCCTCGTCGTTGTTTCGGCTGTGGCGTATGTTCCGCTGGCGCTTTTTTTCACGCCTTGGGCATGGTCGAATTCGGGTGTCCTGTCGGTCCAATGGTGCCGACCGCTGCTTTACGCCGTTTATTTCTTTGCCGGCATAGGCGTAGGTACCGCCGGCCTCGATATCGGCCTTATCGCCGCTGAGGGCGCACTTGCACGCCGCTGGAAATTGTGGCTCGGCGTAGCACTGATGTCTCTTTTCGGCTGGATGGGAGTGACATCCCAGACGTTGGATGGTCCGGCGCCGGTCGTGATCGACGTCGCTGCCGATTTCATGTTTGTTGTCGCCTGTGCCGGCGGCTGCTTTTTTCTCATCGCTTCGAGTTTGCGCTTTGGACTGCACCGCTCGTCCTTGGGCGCGAGTCTTTCTGCAAACGCCTATAGCCTTTATCTGGTGCACTATAGTTTCGTGGTTTGGCTGCAATACACGCTACTGACATCATCCCTGTTCGCGCCGTTCAAGGGAGCGATTGTCTTCGGCGTAGCGCTGACAGCGAGCTGGTTTACCGTTCTGGCGGTTCAACGTGTCCCCCTCGGATCGTTGCTGCTGGCGGCTCCGCCAAGGGTGCCCAATCGAGAAGCGCCTTCCTCTGGCGGAGCTTATGCGCGGATTCAACAAATCGATTCGCAGTGAATTTAAGTCAGCCTTGCCTCTGTCGCTTTGCCGATTTGTCCTCAGTCCTGTGTCGGTATCGCCGGTGATCCGCGCGTGCAATAAGCGTCGCCCACCTTCGGCCAACACCCGAAAGCCGCCGGGCGTCTGCCGCGGGGTGAGCCGGAATAGGACACTCCGCATGCGGGGTAAAAGCTGCCTGCCCTTTTGCGTCCCGCAGCGTACCCGCGTCCTATGCGCAATAGTGTTTGAATGCTGCCGCGCGGATGTTATGTCATCGCGTCGTATTCGCGGCCGCAGCGGGGGCGCGGCCGCAATTTTCATGACGATCGTGTGACAACGAGCGTGGATCGGGCATCGCGGATATGCGGCTGAACGTGCCAATTTCCGTCGGCGGCTGGGGCCGTTTTCTCAGCCGCTGGGACGTGCTCGCGGTGCTTTTGATCCTCGGGCTCCTGGTATTTCTCGCCGAGGCGAGCCGACATCTGCTGCAACCGCTGGCGGAATTGCAGAAGCGTCCGGTCTCGCTCGATCCCGCCAACCTGCCTGAATACGCCGCGCGCACCACCTTGCGCATGTTGATTGCCATGACGCTGTCGCTGCTCTTCACCTTCACTTACGCGACGCTCGCCGCCAAGAACAAATACGCTGAGCGGTTGCTTGTACCGCTGCTCGATATTTTGCAGTCGGTGCCGATCCTCGGCTTCATCTCGATCACCGTGGTCTTCTTTATGGCGCTGGCGCCCGGTCGCGTGCTGGGCGCCGAATTCGCCGCGATTTTTGCGATTTTCACGAGTCAAGCCTGGAATATGGCGTTTAGTTTTTATCAATCGTTGCGCACAGTTCCGGCTGAATTGCTTGAAGCGTCACGAAATTTCCGATTGAGCCCGTGGATGAGCTTTTGGCGGGTCGATGTGTCGTTCGCCATGCCGCAACTGATCTGGAACATGATGCTGTCTATGTCGGGCAGCTGGTTCTTCGTGGTCGCCTCTGAGGCGATCAGCGTCGGCAACACCACTATAACGTTACCGGGAGTCGGCTCCTACATCGCGCTCGCGATCACGCAGCGGGACCTGACGGCTGTGGGCTATGCGATTTTCACCATGGCGATCGTCATCCTAATTTACGACCAGATCTTGTTTCGGCCGTTGGTAGCCTGGGCGGATCGCTTTCGCTTCGAGCAAGAGCCGGGTGTTCCGCCGCCGCGTTCCTGGATGCTCGACGTGCTACGCCGCTCGCGGCTGGTTGACCGCCTGACGCTGCCTTTCGCCAAACTATGGCGCCGGCTGTTGCTGGCGCGCTGGCCGGAGCATGCGGAGGCTGCCGAGCGCGCGCCGCGGCCGCGACAGCATGCCTGGATTACGCTTCAATGGGCTGCTGTGGTCACTGCCCTGGCCGCTGTCGCACTCTGGCAAGTCGCACATTTCGTCACCGCGGACATCGCGCTCGCGGACGTCACGGCCGCGCTGCTGCTTGGGTTGGCAACGCTCAGCCGCATCGTGGTGCTGATCGCGCTCGCTAGCGTGATCTGGGTGCCGATCGGGGTGTGGGTCGGTACGCGTCCGCATGTCGCCAATCTGGTCCAGCCGATCGCGCAATTTCTCGCCGCCTTCCCGGCAAACCTTCTGTTTCCAATCGTCGTTTCGGCAATTGTCGCGCTGCGGCTCGATCCGAATATCTGGCTGAGCCCTCTGATGATCCTCGGGACGCAATGGTACATCTTGTTCAATGTCGTCGCCGGCGCAGCGGCGATTCCCGCAGAGTTGCGTGCAGCGGCTATTAACTTTCGTGTCCGCGGCTGGTTGTGGTGGCGGCGGATCGCACTGCCCGCGGTATTGCCATATTATGTAACCGGTGCGATCACCGCTTCCGGCGGATCGTGGAATGCGAGTATTGTCGCCGAAGTCGCGAGTTGGGGCGACGAACACCTGCGGGCCTACGGCCTCGGCGCTTACATCGCCGAGCAAACCGACGCCGGCGACTTCCACCATATTGTGCTTGGAATTGCGGTAATGAGCTTTTTCGTGGTTCTCATTAATCGCATATTCTGGCGGCCACTTTATCTTTACGCCGAACGTAAGTTCCGGCTCGGCTGAGGTGCGAATGAGTGCTTCGATGCTTCTTGACATTCATGCGCTTCGGCAAACGTTCCCACGCGCCGACGGTGGCGAGCTTTTGGTTCTCGACGGTATCGAGCTTCAACTGGGGCAGGGACAGATCGTCGGACTCCTCGGCCGTACCGGCTCGGGCAAATCGACGCTGCTGCGCTCCATCGCCGGCTTGATGCCGCCCTCGGCCGGTACGGTTACCTATCTTGGCCAGCCGGTGGTCGCGCCCGCGCCAGGTATTGCCATGGTGTTCCAGGGTTTCGCTTTGTTTCCCTGGCTGACGGTACTTGAGAACGTTCAACTCGGCCTTGAAGCGCTCGGCCTTCCGGATGCCGAGATCAGAAAACGCGCGCTCGCCGCAATCGATCTCATCGGCCTTGACGGTTATGAATCCGCGTATCCGCGCGAGTTGTCCGGCGGCATGCGCCAGCGCGTCGGCTTTGCCCGCGCGCTCGTGGTACATCCGAATATCCTGCTGATGGACGAGCCGTTCTCCGCACTTGACGTGCTCACCGCCGAGACGCTGCGCACGGATTTCCTCGAACTTTGGGGTGACGGAAAATTGCCGATCAAGGGCGTTATTCTGGTGACCCACAATATTGAGGAAGCGGTGCTGATGTGCGACCGCATTCTGCTGTTCTCGTCCAATCCGGGGCGCATTATCCGCGAAATCGGCGTCGACCTGAAGCGGCCGCGCAATCGTCTCGATCCACGATTCCGCGATCTGGTCGAGGAAATCTATGTGGCAATGACCGCACGCAGGCCGGTGCCGCCCAAGGCCGGCATATCGGCCGGTGCAGTCGCTACCAGCATTGATACGATCTTGCCGCGCATTTCAGCCAATCTGCTCTCGGGATTCATCGAGACCCTTGCTGCCGAACCCTATAGCGGAAAAGCCGATCTTCCTGTCATCGCCGAATTGCTGCACATGGAGGCTGACGACCTCTTTCCGGTTTCGGATGCGCTGCAAATGCTGCATCTTGTGGAGATCGAAGGCGGCGATATCAAGATCACCGATACCGGCAAGCAATTCGTCGAAGCCGGTACCGACGACCGCAAAAAAATCTTCCAGCGCCAATTGCTGAGCTATGTACCGCTTGCCGCGCATATCCGCCGAGTGCTGCAGGAACGGGCCAACCATGTAGCGCCGAAAAGCCGGTTCTTCGACGAGCTGGAAGACCACATGAGCACCGAAGACGCCGAAGTGACGCTGCGCTCGGTCACTGCCTGGGGGCGTTACGCCGAAGCCTTCGCCTACGATGACGACTCGCAAACCTTCAGCCTGGAAAATCCGACCTAGGCCGGCGTCGTTACGCCGTACTCCGACGCGCCTTCACCGCCAGATCGAGCAGCGCGCGCTCGGCGATCGTGTCGGCCAGCGCCGGTGCGCGCCGCGCGGCCAACACCGCGTCGGCAAGCTCGGTCATGACTGCGGCAAGCCGGGCCGCATTCCATTGCCTGAGTGCGGCTTCGACAATGCTTTTGCGGCGAAAATGTACGGGTGGAACCAAACTATCGACCGAGAATCGGCCGCCGGCGGCCTCGATTGCTACCCGCCATCGGTGCAGCTGCGCGAGCTGGCGTTGAGCGGCGAAGAAGATCGAGCCAATCGGGGTCCCGGCGATGCGCGCCTTGGCGATTTTCGCCTCAAGCTCGGATGACCGGCCAGCATAGGCGGCGTCGACGAGTTCATCAAGCTCCAGCTCTGATGCGTCGGAGACGACGGCGATAATATCTTCGGCGTCGATCTCGTTGCGCCCGCGGGCATAGAGCGCGAGTTTGCGCAACTCGTTGCGGGATGCGGCGCGGTCGCCGCCAAGCAGCGGGACAAGGAGTGCCCGCGCCTCGGGCTTGATGGTTAGGCCGGCGCCGCGCAGCTCGCCGTCGATCAGCCGCTCCAGATCGCGCTCGCTGTCGGCGTAGCACGGCAGCGCCGCCGCGTTCTTGGCACGTTCACAGACCACGCGCAGCGGCGCATTACGCCGCAAGTCGCCAGCTTCGATGACCATCCGGCATTCGATCACCGGCAACGCGAGCACCGCCTCGACCGCAGGCGCAATGTTGCGGTTTCCGGCTTTCACCCACACCGCCCGGCGGCCGCCAAACAGTGGAATGGTTTGTGCTTCCTCGCTCAGCCGCGCTGGATCCACTGCGAGCTGTTCGCCTTCCAGCCGCACGAGGGAGAATGGATCATTGATGTCCTCCACCGAGGCTTTGATCAGCGCGTTGACGCGCTCGCCGACCAAACCGGCATCGGGGCCAAAAACCAGGACCACCGGCCGCCCCGGATCGGGGCGGGCGAGAAACTTGTCCACTTCTGCGCTCTTGAGTGCGACCATGGCCTGTCGGTGCCGAGTTCTGCCGTCCCGCCAGCAAGCATCACGACGACTGACTGCGCAATCGCGACGCGCTGGTCAAGGCCGCACGGCGGTGAGTTCAAGTGCCGGCGACGAAATATGAGGCAAGGCGATTCCTGATCGTATCGGCGAGAACCTGCACCGCCCGGTCTTCAGCGTCGCGGCGCGCACGCTGTCCGGCAAAACGCTGTTGCGGGCCGGGTATATCATAATCGACGTGAACGAATGCGTTATCGTTGACTACGGTTTTGTTGGTCGCGATCTCAACCAATTTATAGCGGGCGAACACCGATTCAATCTGCGTGTCCGGCCGCCCGGACGTCGGGTCGACGTAGGCGGTGAATTGCGAGCCGCTGAGATCGACCAAAAGCGTATAGAGCGGCGACGTGGTGTTGGCGCCGTTATGCAGATCGAATTGCAGTGCGTTGCGCATGGCTACTGCGAGGCGCTCGTCAGGGGTGCCCTGAACGCCGACAGGCCCATTCGGCACTCTTGATACTTTGAGCGGAGGGATATCGATGCCAGCGAATTTGTCTTGCACGCCTTCGGCGCCAGCAACTGGCGCGGTGCCGTAGAGGGGCTGCCAGCAGCCCGCGCTCGTCCCGGTGACGGCAAGCACGATCGCAAGCCGAAAAAGCCGGCGCCATTGCAGGAGATTATGCCACCACATTGACGATCCGTTGCGGCACGATGATCACCTTCTTCGGTGTCTTGCCGTCGAGCACTCTTTTTACCGCATCCAGCGCCATGACGGCAGTCTCGATTTCGGCTTTACCGGCGTCGCGCGGCACGGTCACGTCGGCACGTTTGCGGCCGTTGATTTGCACCGGCAGCGTCAGCGTGTTCTCAACCAACAAGTCAGCTTCGACCTGCGGCCACGGCGCCTGCGCGACCAGCGTTGCGTGGCCGAGCGCCGCCCAACACTCCTCGGCAAGATGCGGCATCATTGGGGCGAATAATTGCACGAGAATGTTAACCGCTTCGTCCATCGCCCAGCGGAGATCGGGGCTGGGGGAGGGGCCGTCCCTGCCGTCTCCCTCGATATCGCCGATCGCCGCGCCGAGCGCATTGGCGAACTCGTAAATGTGCGCGACACAAACATTAAAGTGTAGCTTTTCGATGTCTTCGGTGACCTTCGCCAGCGCCGAATGCGCCGCTTTGCGGAGTGCCGCCGCCGGCGGCAAAAATTGCGCCGGGCGCGCCGCTGGCGCCGACCCAGCCACGCCGGCGGCCTCGCCGACCAGCCGCCACAGCCGCTGGACGAAGCGCCAGGCGCCTTGCACACCACGTTCGGTCCATTCCACGTCGCGGTCGGGCGGTGAATCCGACAGCATGAACCAGCGCGCCACATCGGCGCCGTAGGTCGAAATGATCTCGTCGGGATCGACCGTGTTCCGTTTCGACTTCGACATTTTCTCGATCGGGCCGATCTCGAGCGGCTCGCCGGTCGCGATCAGCTTGGCATGGCGGACATCGCCGTTGCTCTCGATCTTCACCTCCGCCGGCGCCGCCCAATCGCCGTTGGCGCGGCGATAGGTCTCGTGCACCACCATGCCCTGCGTGAACAGACCGGCGAACGGCTCGTCCAGGCCGACATGGTCGGTCTTCTTCATCGCGCGCGTGAAAAAGCGGCTGTACAGCAGATGCAGGATCGCATGCTCAATGCCGCCGATATATTGATCGACCGGCATCCAGGCATCGACCACGGCCAAGTCAGTTGGCGCGGTCTTGATCCACGGATCGGTGAAGCGGTCGAAATACCACGACGAGTCGACGAAGGTGTCCATCGTGTCGGTCTCGCGCGTCGCTTCACCTGCGCATTTGGGACATTTGACGTGCTTCCAGGTGGGATGCCGATCGAGCGGATTACCGGGCTTGTCGAACGCGACGTCTTCCGGGAGCGTGACCGGCAAGTCTTCGGCAGATACCGGAACGACGCCGCACGTTGGGCAGTGAATCACCGGGATTGGGCAACCCCAATAACGCTGTCGGGAAATGCCCCAGTCGCGCAGGCGAAAATTGACTTGCCGTTTCGCCACCGGCCGATTGTCGGCGGTCTCTTTCTCCAGCCGCCGCGCCACCTCCTCCTTCGCTTCCGCGATCGTCATACCATCGAGGAAACGCGAATTGATCATGCGACCGTCGCCGTCATAGGCGGTGTCGGCAATGACAAAAGTCTTCGGATCGACGCCCGGCGGACCGACCACCGGCACGTTGCCGAGCCCGTATTTGTTGACGAAATCGAGGTCGCGCTGGTCGTGCGCCGGGCAACCGAAAATGGCGCCGGTGCCGTATTCCATCAAAATGAAATTCGCCACATAGACCGGCAGCTTCCAGGCCTTATCGAATGGATGCTCGGCCTTGATGCCGGTGTCGAAGCCAAGTTTCTCGGCGGTGTCGATCTCGGCCTGTGCGGTGCCACGCCGTTTGCATTCGGCGATGAATTCGGCAAGCGCCGAATTTTTCTTTGCCGCTGCCGCCGCGAGCGGATGGTCCGGCGCTACAGCGACAAATCTTGCACCGAACAGGGTGTCCGGCCGGGTGGTGAAGATTTCCAATTCGCTCTCGCCGGCCGGTGTTGTTGCCCGGTCGAGCTCAAAACGGACCAGCAAGCCTTCCGAACGGCCGATCCAGTTCTTCTGCATCAGCCGGACTTTTTCCGGCCAGCGGTCGAGCGTATCGAGCGCGTCGAGCAACGGCTGCGCGTAATCGGTGATCTTGAAGAACCATTGCGTCAACTCGCGCTGCTCAACCACGGCGCCGGAACGCCAGCCGCGGCCGTCGATCACCTGTTCGTTCGCCAGCACGGTCTGATCGACCGGGTCCCAATTCACCTTAGACTTTCTTCGCTCCACCAAGTCGGAGCGCAGGAAATCGAGGAACATTTTTTGCTGGTGCTTGTAGTAAGCCGGGTCGCAGGTCGCGATCTCGCGACTCCAATCGAGCGACAGCCCCATCGACTTGAGCTGCTTCTTCATCGCGTCGATGTTCTCGTAGGTCCATTTCTTCGGGTGGACCTTTCGCTCCATCGCCGCGTTTTCCGCCGGCATGCCGAAGGCGTCCCAACCCATCGGATGCAGCACGGCAAACCCCATCGCCCGCTTAACACGCGCCACCACATCGCCCATGGTGTAGTTGCGCACGTGCCCCATATGGATGCGTCCCGACGGATAGGGGAACATCTCCAGCACGTAATATTTTGGCCGCGTCAGCTTATTCGGCGTCGCGAAGATGCCGCGCTCGTCCCAGATTTTCTGCCAGCGGGCTTCTGCTTCGGCAGCGTTATAGCGTTCAATGGGCATCGGTAATCGCGCTTGCTTCCGGCTCTCTTTGCAGGCGCGGGTATTTCACGAAATCGCGCATTGGGTCAATGCGATACCGACGAGCTTCATTTTTTCTTTCCAATACCAGATCAAGCGGGCTACACGCTCAATCCCGAATGGCTTGGCGACGACCCGCCCGATCTCCTCGATGCTTTTTATAAGCGCGAGCAGCAATGGCTGGAGATGGGAATAGCCAGAGCGGCTAGGCAGAAATAGTTCGCGCCACTTTGA
>JASHSY010000141.1 GCA_030040825.1 Xanthobacteraceae bacterium | reverse complement strand
TTGCCCAATCCTGCGGCGTCTGCTGTGGACGCGCATAGATCAAATCGAACGACACGCGCGCGAATGCGCTGCGCGCGATGGCAACGGCATCGAGCGCTTCGCGCGCCGAATGCAGCCGTCCCAATTCGGCGAGCGCGCGATCGTCGAGCGCTTGCACGCCGAGCGAAACGCGGTTGACGCCCGCCGCGCGATAGCCGCGGAAGCGGCCGGCTTCGACGCTGGTCGGATTGGCCTCAAGCGTGATTTCGGCATCGGGCGCGATCGTCCAATGCCGAGCGACCGCATCCAGGATCGCGGCGACTGTCTCCGGCTGCATCAGCGATGGCGTGCCGCCGCCGAAAAAGATCGAGGAGACGACGCGGCCCGGCACCCGCGCGGCGGTGCTGGCGATCTCGGCGGCGAACGCGCGAACGAACCGCGGCTCGTCGATCGCGGCGCGGCGCACATGGCTGTTGAAATCGCAATACGGGCATTTCGACAGGCAAAACGGCCAGTGCAGGTAGACGCCAAATTGCGGAGCGTCGTCAGGCAAGGCAGGCCTCGGCGAGCTTCATGAATGCGCGGGCCCGATGCGATAGCCCTTTTCCTTTCGGCGGCAGGCTGTGTTTCTCGTCGCTGCTCATCTCGCCGAAGGTTCGGGTGTGGCCGTCAGGCAAAAACATCGGATCATAGCCGAAGCCCTGGTCGCCGCGCGGCGGAAACACCAGCGTGCCGTCGACGCGGGCTTCGAATTCTTCCACGTGGCCGTCCGGCCAGGCGACGCACAGTGCCGAG
Source organism: Xanthobacteraceae bacterium (assembly GCA_030040825.1). GTDB lineage: Bacteria > Pseudomonadota > Alphaproteobacteria > Rhizobiales > Xanthobacteraceae > BOG-931. Next base: position 1,852 of record JASHSY010000141.1, on the reverse strand, counting down.
ACGAAATGCGCCTTTCGCTGTTCCGGCTTTGTAGCTCCGCGCGCGCGTAATTGTTGTTCGATCGCTTCCATCGCGCGACGGAAATTCCTGTCGGGCCCGGCCCAACGCGCCGAATGGATACCGGGCGCGCCGTCGAGCGCATCGACAACGAGGCCGGAATCGTCGGCAAAGGCGGGTAGAGCGGAGATTCGCGCCGCTGCATCCGCCTTGATGCGGGCGTTGGCGCGGAACGTCGCTCCGGTTTCCTCAGGTTCGCTCAGGCGCATTTCATCTGCAGATATGGCGTCGACCCCGTAGAGCGCCAACAATTCGCGCATTTCCCTCAACTTGCCGGAATTATGGGTCGCGATCACCAGGCGACCGGCGATGTGGCGATGACCGGCGGCACTCACATCACCGCCATTTTTTGTAGATCGACCAGCTTCGCCACGCCCTTGCGCGCCAGCGCCAGCAGGGTGGTGAGTTGCTCCTCGGAAAACGGAATTTTCTCCGCGGTGGCTTGCACCTCAACGATGTTACCTGAACCGGTCAGTACGAAATTGGCGTCGGTCTCGGCCTGCGAATCCTCGGCATAATCGAGATCGAGCACGGCGACGCCGCCGCACACGCCGCAGGAAATCGCGGCGATGTGATCGCGCAAAACCTCTTGTTGGATCATTTCGCGCGTCTTCATCCAGGCAAGACAATCGTGGAGCGCGATCCAGGCGCCGGTGATGGAGGCGGTGCGGGTGCCGCCGTCGGCCTGGATGACGTCGCAGTCGATGGTGATCTGCCGCTCGCCAAGCAATTTGAGATCGGCGACTGCGCGCAAACTGCGCCCGATCAGGCGCTGGATCTCGACGGTGCGCCCGTTTTGCCGGCCGGCAGATGCCTCGCGCCGTGTCCGCTCCAGCGTGGCGCGCGGCAACATCCCGTATTCGGCGGTGATCCAGCCGCGCGCCTGGCCTTTGAGCCAGGGCGGCAGTCGATCCTCCAGCGTCGCGGTGACCAGCACATGGGTATCGCCGAAGCGGACGAAGCAGGAGCCTTCGGCGAATTTTACCACGCCGCGCTCGAGCGAGACGGGCCGCAATTCGTCGGGCTGTCGGCGGCTCGGCCGCATTCACATCTCCATGGCGTCGCCACTTTTACGGGCGCAACTCGTGGCCGACAAGGGCCGCGACCGCATGGTTAAATGGCGCCCGTGCGGCATTTGCCTCGCCCGGCGTGTTGCCGATACCTTGGGTTGGCGCAGGAGTTTGATTTTGGCCAGTCACGACTTGCCGCTTGGCGCGAGCCAATTGAGCCTTGCTCAGCTTAACGAGCGCTCGCGCGAGATTTTCCGCCGGATCGTCGAGAGCTATTTGGCAACCGGCGAGCCGGTCGGCTCGCGCAATCTGTCGCGCATCCTGCCGATGACGTTGTCGCCGGCTTCGGTGCGCAACGTCATGTCGGACCTGGAGCAGCTCGGCCTGGTTTACGCGCCGCACACGTCGGCCGGGCGACTGCCAACCGAGGTGGGTTTGCGATTTTTCGTCGATGCCTTGATGCAGGTCGGCGATCTCACCGACAATGATCGGCGCACGATCGAAGCGCAGGTCGCGGGGCTCGGCCAGGCGAAATCGGTCGAAGCCGTGCTGACCGAAGCTTCTGGGCTTCTCTCCGGCCTAAGCCGTGCGGCTGGCGTCGTGCTCACCGCGAAATCAAACCAGCGGCTCAAGCACGTCGAATTTGTGCGGCTCGAACCGGAGCGCGCGCTCGTCGTCCTGGTCGCCGAGGACGGCCAGATCGAAAATCGTGTGCTCAACATTCCGGTCGGGTTGCCGACCTCGGCGCTGATCGAGGCCACGAATTTCCTCAACGCCCGCATCCG
>JASHSY010000140.1 GCA_030040825.1 Xanthobacteraceae bacterium | reverse complement strand
AGGTTTGCCGGCGCGGACCGATTTCTCGCCGTTCGTGGTGCTGGCCGGCACCGATAAGCCGGCGTTGTCGGCGACGGAGAAGCAGCTTTGCATTGAAGGTTTGCAGCACGGCGAGACGTACAAGATCACCTTGCGCGCCGGGCTTCCGTCCACCGTGCACGAGACTTTGTCGAAATCGGGCGACTACGCCTTCTATGTGCGCGACCGCAAACCGTCGCTGCGCTTCACTACCACCTCTTATGTTCTGCCGCGCGCCGGCCAGCGCGGTATTCCGATCATCAGCACCAATACCAAGGCGGCGGCGATCGAAATCTTCCGGCTTGGCGACCGCAGCCTTGTCGATACCGTCACCGGCGAAAATCGCGGCCCCGGCGACTTCCAACGGGCTCTGACTCGCTACGAGGTCGAGCAGTTGCGTGAGTCGCGCGGCGTATCGGTATGGAAGGGCGAACTCACGCTCGAAACTGCGCCCCTGAACGCTGACGTCACCACGGCGTTTCCGCTCGATCAGGCGGTGGGTGAACTAAAGCCCGGCGTCTATGTCATGGTCGCGCAGCCGCAGGAGACCAAGAACCTCGACAACAATTTCGACGCACTGGCCACGCAATGGTTCATCGTCTCCGATCTCGGCTTAACGGCATTCTCCGGTAATGACGGCATCCATGTCTTTGTCAATTCGCTGGCGAGTGCGGAGGCCAAGAAGGAAATCGAGCTCAAACTTATCTCCCGCAGCAATGAAGTGCTGGCGACGCGGCGCACCGATGCGACCGGTCATGCCCAGTTCGAAGCCGGGCTCGCCGGCGGGGAGGGTGGCGCGGCGCCCGCCATGCTCACCGCCAGGGATGGACAAGGCGACTACGCCTTCTTGAATTTGCGCGGACCGGCTTTCGATCTCACTGACCGCGGCGTTGGCGGCCGGCCGGCACCGACCGGGCTCGACGCGTTCGTGTACAGCGAACGGGGCGTATACCGCTCGGGCGAGACCGCGTATCTGACCGCGTTGTTGCGCGACACACACAGCGCGGCTGCGCTGGGGGTACCGCTGACGCTCGTGATCGAGCGTCCGGACGGCGTCGAATTCCGCCGCGCGCCGGTCGCCGACCAAGGGTTGGGCGGCCACCTGTTGGCGCTTGCGCTGCCGGCGTCGGCGCCGAGCGGCACCTGGCATGTGCGCGCCTTCACCGATCCAAAACGGCCGCCGGTCGGCGAAACGAGCTTCCTGGTAGAAGACTATGTGCCGGATCGGATCGCGTTCGATTTAAGCTCGCCCAGCAGTCACATTTCGCAAAAGGCGCCGGCCAAGATCGACGTCGCAGGGCGCTTCCTGTACGGCGCGCCGGCTGCCGATCTCGCCCTCGAAGCCGAAGTCACGATTGCCGCCGCCAAGGAGCGGACCGGCTTTGCCGGCTACCAATTCGGCCTTGACGACGAGGAGATCGAGACGGTCGAGCAACCGTTGGAGGATTTGCCCGCCACCGACGCCTCCGGCAAGGCAAGCTTCAACGTCAACCTCGACAAACTTCCCGCGGGCACGCATCCGCTGGAAGCGCGTATTACCGTGCGCATGGCCGAGCCAGGCGGCCGTGCTGTAGAGCACAATGTCGTGTTGCCGGTGACGGCGAGCGGCCCGATGATCGGCGTCAAGCCGCAATTTTCCGGCCGTTCGCTCGCCAACGGCGCCGACGCCGCATTCGATGTAGTCGCCCTTGCGCCGGATGGCGCAACGATCGCGCGCCGCGGCCTGCACTACGAGCTATTGCAGATCGAAACGCATTATCAATTTTACAAACACAACGGCCGGTGGAACTACGAGCCGGTCAAGACCACCAAGCGCGTTGCCGACGGCTCCATCGACACGACGCTCGACAAACCGGCGCATATTTCGCTGCCGGTGAATTTCGGCCGTTACCGCCTGGAAGTCTCAGCGCCAGAGCCGAACGGTCCGGTGACGTCGGTGGCGTTCGACGCGGGATTCTATGTCGAGACCAACGCCGACACGCCCGACATGCTCGAAGTCGCCCTTGATAAGGCCGAATACGCGCCGGGCGATGCCATGACCGTGGCGGTGACCGCCCGCACGGCCGGTCGGTTGACGCTCAATGTCATCGGCGACCGCTTGCTGGCGACCCAGACCGTCGAGGTGCCTGCAGGCGTCGCGAAGGTAAAGGTCCCGGTCGGCCACGATTGGAACACCGGGGCTTATCTGGTCGCGACGTTGCAACGGCCACTCGACGCGCCGGCGCAGCGCATGCCGGGCCGCGCCATCGGCCTGCAATGGTTCTCGATCGATCGCGCAGCCAGGACGCTCGGCGTGGAATTAAAAGTGCCGGCGCTGGTCCGGCCGAATTCGGCGCTGCATGTTCCGGTAAAAATTTCCGGACTTGCCGCTGGCGAGGAGGCGCGCGTCGTCGTTGCTGCGGTCGATGTCGGCATTCTCAACCTGACCAACTACAAGCCGCCGTCGCCGGACGACTATTATCTCGGTCAGCAGGCGCTGTCGGCCGAGATCCGCGATCTCTACGGCGAATTGATCGATGGCATGCAGGGTGCGCGCGGACAAATCCGTTCGGGCGGCGATCAAGGCGCGCAGCTGCAGGCAAGCCCGCCAAGCGGCCCGCCGGTCGCGCTCTATTCCGGCCTGGTGACGGTCGGCGCCGACGGTGACGCCGAAATCAATTTCGACGTCGCTGAATTCTCCGGGACCGTCCGCGTCATGGCGGTAGCCTGGAGCAAAGGCAAAGTCGGCCACGCCACCGCCGACGTTGTCGTGCGCGATCCGGTGGTGCTGACCGCGACACTACCGCGGTTCCTGCTTCCCGGCGATCGTTCGAGCCTGCATCTCGACCTCGACAATGTCGAAGGTGCGGCCGGGGATTATACGATTGCCGTGACGGGCGCCGACGCAATTGCCGCGAGCGCAACGCAGAAGCTGTCGCTGAGCGCCAAGCAGCGCGGCGCGGCGAATGTCCCGCTCATCGCGAACGCGGCCGGCACCGGCGCCATTACAGTGAGTGTGAATGGACCCGGTGGCTTTGCGCTGTCGCGAAACTTCACGCTGACGGTGCGGGCACCGGCGCAAATCCTGGCGCGGCGGGCGGTGAAATCGCTCGCCAAGGGCGAAAGCGTAACGCTGTCGAACGATATGTTCGCCGATCTCGTTCCCGGCACGGGCGCCGTCTCGGTTTCGGTCGGTGCATCGGCGGCGCTCGATGCCGCGGCTTTGCTGGCTGCGCTCGACCGTTATCCGTATCGCTGCTCGGAGCAGATCACCAGCCGCGCG
>JASHSY010000139.1 GCA_030040825.1 Xanthobacteraceae bacterium | reverse complement strand
CCGATGACGCAGGCGAACTCAAGCTCGTAGTCGATGGTTTTTGAATAAGCCGGCCACGCCACGTCTTGATCGGTGCCACAAACAGCAAAGCGACTCGGTTTGTAGAAGCTTGGGCGCTCGTACCAGACTTTCGGCGGTTTGAAGGCGCCTTGCTGGTCGAGTTCGCGCAGCGCCTTTTCGGGATCGGGAGAAGAGGCGGCGCGGATGCGCAGGATTTGCGTGAACGCCTGAATAAGATGTTTCTCGAAACACAGGAAGTCGCGAAGCTGCGGCGGTTCCGGGAGCGGCGACAACAGTTTGACCGACTTGGCGTCCACCATGCCGCGCCCCGAGCGTTGCGCGTCGGCTGCAATTTCGCGGGCGCGATCGAGCGCCGCGGGGCTGGCTTCGATCAGCGCCTGCATGCTGCTGAAAGGGGCGCCGGCGTTCTCTCGCGCGGCCAGGAAATCGACGATCCGCGCATCGCCATCGGCCAGCGCGCCGATCCGCTGCCGGCCGGATGAGATAAAGGTGACAAGCCGCATCGCTGTCCTCCCGAACCGGCCGCGGTTAGCCGCGAACTTGGTCACTCATGTTATTATATTTCATTGAATGTTGAAATCCGTATAGTGTCAAGGCGCCGCCCATGCGGCATTTGGAGTTCGGCCTGGCATGAAGGTGAGAACGGCTCCGGCCCGGAAGAGGTCAAGCGGGGGGCTGCCGAAGCGCGGGCCGGCGCCTCGCGACGATCGCAACGGCGCCCGGCGCGGCGACACGACGCGGCTCGCGATCCTCAATGCCGCTGAGCGCTGTTTCGGCGAAGGTGGCTTCGATGGTGTATCGCTCCGCACCATTACCGAAGTCGCCGGCGTTGATCTGGCGCTCGCCAATTATCACTTCGGCAGCAAGGACAATCTGCTGCGCGAGGTGATCGCACGCCGCGCCCGCATTGTGCATGACGAGCGGATACGCGCGCTCGAAGAGGCGCGGCGTTTAGCCGGCGCGCGGTCGCCCTCAGTCGAAGCTATTGTCACGGCGTTTCTCGAACCGCTGTTGCGGCGCCTGATCAACCGCGACCAGGGCTGGCAGCATTATGCCAGTCTGGTTTCGCAGCTCGACATTTCGCCGAAATTCACCGTCTTGACCGGCGACGTGCTCGATCCCACCGCGCTGCACTTCATCAATGCGTTGCGGCTTGCTCTGCCGAAGGCGGCGCCGCGAGCGATCTATTGGGGTTATATGTTCCTGCTGGGCTCGATGGTGCAGGTGATGTCGGCGACCGGCCGCATCGAGCGGCTGTCGCACGGCGTGTGCGAGTCGGACGATATTGCGAGCGCGCTGCGGGAATTGGTGCCGTTTGTCAGCGGCGGATTACGGGCGCTGCAGACCGCGCCGCGATAGCGGTTCGCGGTTTGCCGCTGTCGGGTTCCCGGGTGCCGTCCGCTCACCTACACTTGCCGTGATCACGGCGGTTGGCGATCGGCGGCCGTGCCGACCGGTAGAAATTGCCGTTCAAGCCGGGCCTAAGCGCGAGAGGGGCGACACGGACGACTACCATGGGAAAGGACCGGCTCGCCGCGTTCAGCGATGGCGTCATCGCCATCCTCATTACCGTCATGGTGCTGGAGCTGCATGTCCCGCACGGCGCCGATGCGGCGGCGCTGCGCGAAATAGGGCCGAGCCTGCTGACCTATGTCTTGAGCTTCGTCTATCTGGCGATTTACTGGAACAACCACCATCACCTCCTGCACACCGTAGAGCGGGTCGACGGCCTTATTCTCTGGGCCAACTCCGACCTGCTGTTCTGGCTCTCGCTCATCCCGGTGGCGACCGCGTGGATGGGGCAGAATCTTGCCGAGCCGCTGCCGACCGCAGTCTACGGCGTCGTCCTGCTGCTGCCGGCCTTGGCTTATTACCTGCTGCAAAAGGCGATCATCCGCAGCCAGGGCGCGGATTCGGTGCTTGCCAGCGCGCTCGGCAGCGATTTCAAGGGCAAGCTTTCGCCGATCCTCTACGTCGTCGGCATCGGCATCGCGTTTTTCAGCCCCTGGATCGCGATCGGGCTCTATGCACTGGTCGCGGTCCTCTGGCTGATCCCCGACCGGCGCATTGAGAATGTGCTCGGCCGCAAGTGACGCCGGCTGCGCTTAGCGCACCAGCACGTTGCTGAACTGCCAGGGATCGTCGCGGTCGATGGCTTCAGGAAACAGGCCATCGCGGCCTTCAAGCGGTGTCCAATTGGTGTAGCGCCCGATCACTGGTCCGAGATAAGGGCGCTGGACTTCCAGGCAGCGGCTGAAATCCATCTCGTCGGCCTCGACGATGCCGCGGTCGGGATGCTCCAGCATCCATACGATCCCGGCAAGCACCGCCGAGGTGACCTGTAGTCCGGTGGCATTTTGGTAAGGGGCCAGCCGCCTCGTCTCCTCTATCGAGAGCTGCGAGCCGTACCAGTACGCATTCTTGGCGTGACCGTAGAGCAGTACGCCGAGTTCATCCATGCCGTCGACGATGTCGCGCTCGTCGAGAATTTGCCAATCCTGCTGCGGTTGCCAGGCCGCGCCGGCCATTTCGTGCAGCGACAATACGGCATCGTCACAAGGGTGATAGGCATAGTGGCAGGTCGGCCGATAGAGCACTTCGCCGTTTTCGCGCAGCGTGAAGTAGTCGGCAATCGAGATGGCCTCGTTATGGGTGATCATAAAAGCGTGCTGCGCCTGCGTCGACGGCGTCCATGACCGCACCCGCGTCCCGGCGCCGGGTTGGGTGAGATAGATGGCGGCGTCGCAGCCGAAATCATGACGGCGGGCGTTGGCGGGCATTTTCTTCTCATGGGTGCCCCAGCCGAGCTCCGAGGGTTGCAGCCCCTCGGCACAGAATCCCTCGACCGACCAAGTATTGACGAACACGCCGTGCGGTTTCGGCTCGCGCGCGCGTTGGGTATCGCGTTCGGCGATATGAATTCCCTTGATGCTGAGACGCTGCATCAACCTGGCCCAGCCGTCCCTGGTCTTCGGCACGTCGGCTTTGGTGCCGGTCGCGGCGGCGATGTCGAGCAGCGCCTGCTTGACGAACCACGACACCATGCCAGGGTTGGCGCCGCAGCAGCTCACGGCGGTGACACCGCCGGGCCGGCGACGGCGCAGCGCCAGCAAGGCTTCGCGCAACGCGTAGTTCGACCGCGCCGAGATCGACAGCGAGCGGTCGGTATAGAGTCCCGGCCACGGCTCGACGACGGTATCGATATAGAAGGCGTCAACGTCCTTGGCGAAATCCATCAAATCGACCGACGACGTGTCGACCGACACGTTGACGATCATGCCGCGGCCCGGTCCGCCTTTGAGCAGAGGCGTCAGCACCTCGCGATAATTGTCGCGGTTGATGGCGGTATGGAGGAAGCGGATCTGGCGGTCGTCGAGCAGGCGACGATCGTCGTCGTCCGGTGCGATCACCACGAATTTTTTGCGGTCGAATGCGATGTGCCGCTCCAACAGCGGCAGCGTCCCGCGGCCGATCGAGCCGAAGCCGATCATCACCATCGGGCCGTCGAAGCGCGCATGCAACGGCCAAGCGGTGCCGGCCTCGGTCATGGCATGCATGGGTCGTTCCTTTCTGCGATGCGTGGGAAGATTGGGCGCGCGTTTGCCCCGCCGAAATCACGCTCGCCCGACGTGGGAAATTCCGCGCGGCATAATCGCGTTAGCCGCGCGATGCAAGCATTTTCGTGTCGACGAAGGCGTTTTCGCGCGCATCAGCCGCGCCAGTAGCGGTCTTCCCAACTGCGCGACAACCGCATCGCCGACAAAATGAGACCGGCCATCGAATAAGTTTGCGGAAAATTACCCCACAGTTCGCCGGTCTGCGGATCGACGTCTTCCGACAAAAGGCCGTAGCGGTTCCGATGATTGAGCGCATCCGTGAACAGATCGCGGGCTGCGTCACGCCGTCCGAGCGACCACAGCGCATCGATCAGCCAGAACCGGCAGATCAGGAAAGCGGTAACCGGCAGGCCGAAATCATCGGCGCTGGCGTAGCGCATGACGTGCTTCTCGCGCACCAATTCGCGCTCCATCGCAGCGACGGTGGATACAAAGCGCGGGTCGTCGACCTCGACGACCCCCAGGTCGGGCAGCAAAAGAACGCTGGCATCGAGGTCGTCAGAGCCGAAAGCTGCGGTGAAGGCTCCGCGTTTCTCGTTCCAGGCGCCATCGAGTAGCGCCGCATGGATCGGCTCGGCGATGGCGTTCCAATACTTGGCGCGATCGTCCAGCCCGATCCGCTTGGCGATCGCGGATAGCCGCTGACAGCCAGCCCAGCACATTGCGGCTGAATGGGTATGGACGCGCTGGCGGCCGCGATACTCCCAGATGCCGGCGTCCGGCTCGAGCGCATTTTTGGCGGCGCGCACGCCGAGCGTCTCCAGCAACCGAAACAAACCTTCGTCGCCGGGTCGCGGCAGACGGCGATCGAAGAACATCGGCATCGCTGCCAGGATGACACTGCCATAGGCATCGTGCTGGGTCTGATCGACCGCGGCGTTGCCGATCCGCACCGGCCCGTCGCCCCGATAGCCTTCCAGTTCCGGCGCGGTCCGTTCCTCGGCGTCCGACGTCGGCACCACGCCGTAGAGCGGCCGCAGTCCCTGGTCGGGGTTGGACGCGATCGAAAGGGTAAAGGAGATGAATTCCTCCATAGTGCGGGTGGCGCCGATGCGGTTGAGCGCTTGCACCACGAAATAGGCATCGCGCAGCCAGCAATAGCGATAGTCCCAGGTGCGGCCGGAGCCCGGCGCTTCCGGGATCGAGGTGGTGTGCGCCGCCACCACCGCGCCGGTTTCGTCGAAATTGCTGAGCTTGAGCGTGATAGCGGCACGGATGATCGCTTCCTGCCAGTCGTAGGAAATCGAGAGGCGGCGCACCCATTCGGTCCAGTAGTCGCGCGTACGGTCGGCGAAGTCCCGGCAGGTCGCTTGCAAATCGCCCGGGAACGGTTCGTCGGGCCCGAAGACGAGATGCAGCGGACGCGTCAGCACGAACGGCGCCTCGTCGTCGATCAGCGACAATGGTGCATCCGTGGTCAGGCGAATAACGGTGCCTTCGGCGGAATAGCGGATATGGTTCGAGCCGAGCGAGCGCTGCGGCAGCGGCTTGCCGTACTCACTGGTCGGCCGCATCCGGATGGTGACGCGCGGCAATCCGGCCACCGGCTCGATAATGCGAAAAATCTGCGGCGGCCGAAAAACACGACCGAACTGGCGAAAGCGCGGCATGAAATCGGTGATCCGCACCTTACTGCCGTGGCTATCAATGAGCAGAGTCGAGACGATCGCCGTATTGCGCACATATTCCGATTGAAACTCGGCCATGTCGTTGAGCACGACATCGGAGAATCCCTTCTCCTCTTTGCCGGATACCAATCGGCAGAATATCGGGTCGCCGTCGAAGCGCGGATAGCACCACCAGACGATCCGCGAACTGGGATCGACCAGCGCAGCCGTTCGCCCGTTACCGATGACGGCCAAATCCAGACCGTGATCCTTCATCCCGCCGCGTCCTCGTGCTCGGACACGATCCGTGCCAGCCACGCGCGCACATCTTCGGGCTTGTCGAAATAGCCATTTACGCCAGGAACCATATGGCCGACCGAGAAACCCAGTCCGCCGAAATCCCCAATGACTCCGAACACCGGTTCGTCGGTAACGTCGTCGCCGATGAAAATCGGATGCCGCTCGGCAAACGGCGGATATGTCATCAGTTCGCGCACCGCGAGCGCCTTGCTGACGCCCGCCGGTTTGACCTCGAACATTGCTTTGCCCGGCAGGATTTCAACGACGCTTGGCGCCGGCTCTGCACAGATGTGGATGATGCCGGCATGTAGCGCCGGACCGAGATCGGGCGCCAGCCGATAATGCAAGGCAAGCGAGTAGCCCTTGTCTTCCACCAGAATGCCCGGACCGAGCTTGCTCAAAGCCGCGAGCCTGCGCTTTAGCTCGTCGCCAAGCATGGTTGCCTTGGTCTGCGGCTCGGCGGCGGGAAGCGGGCGTATTTCGGCGCCGTGGCCGCCGATAGCCGCGAGCTGAAGGGGCGCGAACAGCAAATCGATCTCGCTCAGCTTGCGGCCGCTGACCAGGGCCACGGCGCCGCCGGTCAGTTCCTGGAGACGCGCCAGCGTTCGCCGAAGTTCGGGCGAGACCCAGACTTGCCGCGGCGTCGGCGCGATGTCGACGATGGTGCCGTCGATGTCGAGCAGGACCGCACATTCCCGCAAGTCGGATGTGAGCGAGGTGGCGGCAATTTCCATATCGAGATTCGCGGTGTTCATTTGGGTTCGCACGTTTTTTATCCATCACGATTCGATAAACGACAACGGCCGCGCAACAGATTCCAGCGATTTGCGCTCGGCAGCAACGCCCCACAATGCCTCGGCCGCGGCGGCGCTGAGCATTAGCGCCGAACCGATCGCGTAGCCAATGGCGACGCGCCCGCGCGATCCGGTCTCGATGAGCGAGCCCAACAGCAACGGTCCGGCTACGCCGCCGACTCCGGTGCCGATCGCATAGAAGAATGCAATCGCGAGCGCGCGAATTTCCAGCGGAAAGATTTCGCTCACCGTGAGATAAGCGGAGCTCGCGGCTGACGAAGCGAAGAAAAATACAATCATCCAGGCGGCGGTCAGCGTTTGTACGGTGAAGAGATTTTGGGCGAACAGATAGCCGACCGCAGCCAGCAATACCGCCGACGCCGCATAGGTCGATGCGATCATGGTTTTGCGCCCGATCGTGTCGAAAAACCGGCCGAGCAGCACGGGGCCGAGCACGTTGCCTGCGGCAAATGGCAGGATGTACCAACCGATCCGGTCGGCCGGAATTGCGTAGAAGTCGGTCAGGATCAGCGCGTAGGTAAAAAAGATCGCGTTGTAGAAGAACGCCTGGGCTGCCATCAGCAGCAATCCAACAATTGTGCGTTGGCGGTAGGTCTCGAAGAGGGCGCGCGCGACCTCGGCGAGCGGGGTGTGATCGCGCATGCGAAGCCGCACCGGCGGCTGCCGCCGCGCTGCCATGTCCGGCTTGTCGCCGAAGCGGGCCTCGATCTCGCCGACGACCGCATCAGCCTCCCTGGCAAAGCCATGGGTCATCAACCAGCGCGGACTTTCCGGAATCCAGCGTCGCATGAGGAGAATAATGAGTCCTATCGCAGTGCCGATGAGAAAGGCTAAGCGCCATCCCAACGCGGGGTTGATGAAGGCTGGATTGAGCAGCACAACCGAACCGCCTGCGCCCATTGCTGCGCCGATCCAAAAGCTGCCGTTGACAAGGAGGTCGGTCCAGCCTCGCAGGCGGGCGGGAATAAGCTCTTGGATTGTCGAATTGATGGCAGTGTATTCGCCGCCGATGCCGGCTCCGGTCAGGAAACGGAACACGACATAGCTCGGCGCATTCCACGATAGTCCTGTCGCTGCCGTGGCCAGAAGATAAACCGCAAGGGTGATGAAGAACAGCTTCTTGCGCCCCAGGCGGTCGGTGAGCCAGCCGAAGCCGAACGCGCCCAACACGGCGCCGAGCAGGTATGCACTGCTGGCGAGGCCGATTTGTGCATTACTCAATCCCAATCCGGCGCGTTGCATCAGCTCTCCGGATAGCGATCCGGCGAGTGTCACTTCCAGGCCGTCGAGTACCCAGGTAATGCCAAGCCCGACGATCACCAGAAGGTGAAAGTGTCCGAACGGCAGCGAATCAAGGCGGGCAGGGATGTCGGTCTGAACGACGTCGGATGGCGCGTGTGTCGGTGCTACGGTCCTAAGTCCAGGTATACGAGCGTGGAGCGCGGTTCTGCCGCGGGTAGGAGAATCCTTGCTTGCCGCGCCGGGTGCATGTCGAGCCATAGAAATCGCCCCCAAGCGCAGTCTGTGTCCAACTAACGCTTTGTGCGATCAGGAGTTCCCGTGCGGTGCTGTTACGGCTTGAGCATCAATGCCGCCGGCTATCCTTATTATAAGTGATGCGCCAAATCGTACCGCTTGCATCTTCTGAAACCAGGAGAGCGCCGTCGCGGTCGACTGTAACGCCCACCGGTCGCCCCCAGACCTCATTGTCGTTGATCACGAAGCCGGTGACGAAATCGTCATACTCCCCGGTTGGCACACCGTCTTTCACAATCACGCGGACGACTTTGTAGCCCGTGCGGTTGGCGCGGTTCCATGAGCCGTGTTCGGCGGCGAAAATATTACCGCGATATTCGGCGGGAAACTGCTGCCCTTCGTAGAATGCGATTTGCAGCGAAGCCGAATGGGCCTGGATGAGCACGTCCGGCACGGTGACTTTATCCTTCAGGTCCGGCCGTTCATTCTTGTGCCGCGGGTCCTCGTTCGCGCCGATGTAATACCAAGGCCACCCATAGAAGGCACCCTCGCGCACGCGGGTGATGTAATCGGGCGGCACATTGTTGCCGATCCGATCGCGCTCGTTGGTCGAGCACCACAGTGTCCCGTTCGACGGATCGATCGCCATGCCGACGCAATTGCGAATGCCGGTGGCAAAAATTCCAATACGTTTGCCTTGCGGGTCGAACGTCAATACGTCGGCACGGTCGGTCTCAGGTCCCCACGAGGCTCCGAGCGGATGATTGGCGGCCCAAGTCTGGAGCGCCGCGCCGCTCAGCTTCTCCATATCTTCGGCGACGTTGGACCCGGAACCGACCGAAACAAACATCGTCTGACCGTTCGGCGAGAATACGATGTCACGGGTGCGATGCCCGCCGACCGGCAAATGCGGCACGATGGTCTCGGCCGGCCCGCGTGCGGTTTGATCGCCGTCGCGATAGGGAAAGCGAACAACGGAATCGGTGTTGCCGACATAAACCCACTGCGGAGTGGGCCCTGGAGGATAGAACGCAATGCCAAACGGTCCGATCAGGCCGGAAGCAAATACGCTTGTCTTCATTGCGCGCGGGCCGTCCGGACGCAGCACGCGTATCCGCCCGGCAGCGCTTTCAGCGACAAAGATGTCGCCGTTCGGCGCCGGCCGAATAAGGCGGGGATGATCGAGACCGGAAGCAAATTCGTCGATCGAAAAGCCGGCCGGAACGCTCGGCTTTTGCCCATCGCGATGCACGGTGGCGACCCGATTGTTGACCGACTCGGCAAAATCGGCAGCGGGCAGATCCTGCGGCCGGATCAGGCGGCGCGTGCCGGGACTATCCGCGTGCCAGTCGCCGAACGCGGCTTTGCCTTCGAGTAATGGACCGGTGGTCTGCGCCGACAGCGGCGCACCGGTGTCCATAGCAAGTGCGATGATACCGGCCGCGGCGATTGCCGGCATGGGATGACGCATGCTGCACTCCTGATTTTTGTTCGATCCTGCGGTCAATCCGCTAGTTTGAACAAGCCGAGGTGTTCGCGGTTCCATTATAGGCTTATGACAGGCCGTGCATGAGGTACCGCCCACTTGATCGATAAAGTGATCAACCAAATGGAAATACCGCGACGGCTGCGGGCCTTCGTGCGGGCGCGTGAGTCGAGCCTGATCGTGCTGGCTGCGCTGGTCGGGGCGATCGCCGGCTTGGTGGTCGCTGCTATGAGTACCGGCGTCGATCTGCTGCATCGTATTTTTTTCCAGCTCGAGCCGGGCGTGCGGTTGTCCGGCCTGCACCGGCTTCCTCCGGTCCTGGCAATTTTGGTGCCGCTTGGTGGCGGGCTTATTTTTGGGGTCGCGCGCGAACTGCTCGCGCGCTGGCGGCCCGAGCGCGAAGTCGATCCGATCGAAGCGAACGCCTTGCATGGCGGGCGCATGTCGCTCACCGGCAGCATTATCGTTGCGGCGCAGACGGTATGGTCGAGTGGAGTCGGCGCCTCGGTCGGCATCGAGGCCGGATACACCCAATTTGCCAGCGGCATTGCTTCGCGTATCGGCATGGCCTTCCGCCTGCGGCGCGCCGATTTACGCATTCTCGTCGGCTGCGGCGCCGCCGGCGGAATTGCCGGCGCCTTCGGGGCGCCATTAGCCGGCGCCTTCTACGCCTTTGAGCTCATCATCGGCGGCTACTCGCCGAACAGTCTGGCGCCGGTCGCAGTCTCGGCGTTGCTCGGTTATCTGCTCGCGCAGGCGCTCAGCCCGGCGGAGGTTGGCATCGTCGCGCCCGACCAGATGACGGTCACGGTTCGCGATCTCGTCGTGTCCGGCCTGATTGGCGTGTTGTGCGCCACCGCCGGCGTCCTGATCATGCGCGGCGTCGCCATATGCGACGCATTGTTCGCGCGCCTCAATGTGCCTCTGTTCCTGCGCACGACCATCGGCGGCCTCGCAGTGGGACTGTTGGCGGCGGTGGCGCCACAAGTCATGTCATCCGGTCACGGTGCGCTGCACTTTGCCGGGATTCTCACATTGTCGCTATGGACGGTGGCTCTCCTCTTTGTTCTTAAAATTGCCGCATCGATTATTTCGCTCGGCTCGGGCTTTCGCGGCGGTCTGTTTTTCTCCTCGCTTTTGGTCGGTGCACTCGGTGGCCAGCTTCTTGCCGTGGCGCTCGCCACGTTGTGGCCAAACGGGAATTTCGATACGAACGCGTACGCCGTGATCAGCATGAGTGCGCTTTCGGCGGCGGTTATCGGCGGCCCGCTGACCATGACATTCATCGCCCTTGAAACGACGGGCGATCTCTGGCTGACCACCGCGGTGCTGATCGCGGTGATCATCTCCTCGCAGCTAACCCGCGAAATTTTCGGCTATTCATTTGCCACCTGGCGTTTCCATTTACGCGGCGAAACCATCCGTAGCGCCGCCGACGTCGGCTGGATGCGCGACCTGACGGTCGGCAAAATGATGCGCCATGACGTGCGCACCGTTTCGGCCGCAACCACCGTTACCTTTTTTCGCGAAGCCTTTCCGCTGGGATCTTCGGCGGCAATCGTCGCGGTCGACGATCACAACCGTTATGTCGGCATGGTGCTGGTTGCTGATGCGCACGCCGCGGAGGTCCCGCCGGACCAACCGGTCAAGTCCCTGGTGCGCGCGACCGAGGTGGTGCTGGTGCCGAGCATGGCGATCAAGGAAGCTGTGCTCGCCTTCGACCAGGCCGAGACGGAGGCTCTTGCGGTCGTCGATTCCTATACCGAACGGCAAGTGATCGGGCTTCTAACCGAAGCCTACGCACTTCGCCGCTACGCTGCCGAGTTGGAAAGGCGCCGGAAGGAGCTGATCGGCGAGGACTGAGGCGTTCAGGATAATCCGCGAACAAATCCGCGCATCGGACACCCGCGCGAGCGCGGGTTTGACAGATCGCGCGGGAACGGTGGACCACAAGGCCGTTTAAGTTGCGTGAGGGAGACCTCTCCGCGGATGCGCGGCAGCAACGGCGCGTCGTTACTCGCTCTTGCCGCCGAGCTGTTTGAGCTTGGCAAAGACGGCCTCGACGTTGAGTTCGTCAGATTTCTTCTCTGGTTCGGCCGCCAGCTCTTCCTTCGGTGCGGTGGTGACCGAGGCCGGCAGCAATGTCGCGCCTTGCGTCTCGACCGGGACCGGCTTTTCCTTCGCCGCGCGCTGAACCTCGAGATCGAGATCGATCTGCGAACAAAGGCCGAGCGTCACCGGATCGAGCGGCGTCAGGTTGGCTGAGTTCCAATGCGTGCGGTCGCGGATCGCTTGGATGGTCGACTTCGTGGTGCCGACAAGCCGCATGATCTGGCTGTCCTTGAGCTCCGGATGGTTGCGCACCAGCCAGAGGATAGCGTTAGGCCGATCCTGACGCCGCGACACCGGCGTGTAGCGGGGGCCTTTCTTTTGTTTGGCTTCCGGCAAGCGGACCTTGGGGTCGGCGATTTGCAGGCGGTGATTGGGATCGGCTTCGGCCTCGGCGATCTCTTCGCGGGTGAGCTGCCCGGTCAGGATCGGGTCCAACCCTTTGATGCCCTGCGCGGCATCGCCGTCGGCGATCGCCTTCACCTCGAGCACATGCAGGCTGCAAAATTGCGCGATCTGGTCGAACGACAGCGCGGTGTTTTCCACCAGCCAAACCGCCGTCGCCTTCGGCATCAATGGCGCGATAGCCATGGGCAAATCTCCCTTGCGCTCCGCCCGCCCTTCCGGGCGAAGCCACTTAGTCATCGGGGATGACTGAAAAAGCGGGTGGAATATAGGCGCGTCGCCTGCCGCGTGCAACCGGTCGTCAGAACGGCGGCCGGTGGTTAGCCGCTGCAACCCGCCTGAATTTGGCAAAAAGGGAAGCGGTGGATTGCGGCGGTGGGTCTGCGAAGCCGCCACCGTCCGCTCGAACCGAGGCTGCCATTAGCAGACGCGGACTCCCCGATTGGTCTGCCCGCAGCCGGGGCGCGAATGTCCCGAATGCCCGGCAGAATGCCCGCCACCGTGTCCCCCATGACCGCCTCTGGCAAAAGCTGCGCTGGGCGTGAGAATCGCGAGCGCGAACAGTGCCAGCCCTATCAACGCGCATGTCCCGGCGCTCAGCACCGTCAGCGGCGGCGAAAGCCGCCAATACAGAGTCCAATAGCGAGAACGGGTGCCTATGGTCATGACTGTAAGTTAGCACGGCCAACGGCCAAAATTAGCACTGAAACGCGCCCGCCGCCTAACAAGGCCGCTCGCCCGTCTCGACCGGCAATCGCTCAATCGCCCGGAAACCCGCGCGCGTGCGCCAGCAAATACGCGAGTCCTCAATCGCCAAATCGAGCTTCGGCCAGCGCTGCAACAAGGCTTGCAGCGCGCACTTGCCTTCCAGGCGCGCGAGCTGGTGGCCCAGGCAAAAGTGAATCCCGCCGCCGAAGGCGACGTGCCGGTTCGGCCTTCTTTCGAGGTCGAGTTTTTCCGGATGTTCGTTCGCTTGCGGATCGAAATTTGCAGCGGCCAGCATCGGCATGATTTGTTCGCCCTTTTTCAGCAGGACGCCGCCGAGCTGCACGTCCTTTCGCACGAAGCGCGGCTTGGTGAACTGCACCGGAGAGACGAACCGAAGAAATTCCTCGACGGCCAGATTGGCGCGGCTCCAATCCTCCTCCAGCCAATCGCGCAGTCCGCGGTTGCGCAGCAATTCGTAAACCGACCCGCTGATGAGATGCGTTGTAGTTTCGTGGCCGGCGAATAGCAGCAGGAACAGCATTGCCACCATCTCGTCGCGGCCGATGCTGCCACCTTCCTTTTCGACGCGCACTAGCTCGGCGATCAGTCCTGTGCCACCGCCGGCGCGGGCGGCCTCCAGCCGCTCAGCCATGTAGCGTTTCATGGCGAAAATCGCCGGAATGACGCCGATGAAGCTAACGGGGCCCGCAAAACGCGTGAGGCTGCCGGCCCAGGCCGTAAATTTCGGCCGGTCGGCGAGCGGCAGTCCCAGAAGCTCGCAGATCACCGAAAGCGGCAACGTTCGCGCATAGCGGTCGACGAGATCGGCCGGGCTTCCTTCCGCAAACAGCTGGTCGGCGAGTTCTCCGGCAATTGCCAGAATGCGAGGCTCCATCTCAAGAACGGCGCGTCGGCGAAACGCCTCGTCGACGATGCCCCGCAAGCGGGTGTGGTCCGGCTCGTCAGTCGTCAGCATGTTGCTGGAGATCGTGCGCACGAGGTTCGGCATCCACCAGCGAAGTCCGGCGACGCCGCCGTCGTCCTTGCGCAGTGTGAACGTCTGGTTGTCTCGCAGCACTTGGTTGGCGAGGTCCTGCGTCGTAGTCGTCCAAAGTGTCCCAACGATCGGGAACCGAATCTTGATCACCGGCCCCGCCGCCCGCAGCTTGTCGATCCCCAAGGCGGGGTTGCGGAAGTATTCCTGGCTGGTGAAGTCCACACGAGGCGTCATGCCCGATCCCTGGTCGATCTGGCGGCGGCGGTCGGTCGTGCCGCACCCGATGCGCTCTCCCGACGCCTCATGTAAGAGCTACCGCGGAATCGAACACCCCTTGACGGCTCTTTGGCGGGCCGCGCCATTATGTCGGCGCGTCGGTCAAGCTTCGGTGCATGGCGACGACGCGCCAG
The DNA here is from genome assembly GCA_030040825.1 of Xanthobacteraceae bacterium. Classification (GTDB taxonomy): domain Bacteria; phylum Pseudomonadota; class Alphaproteobacteria; order Rhizobiales; family Xanthobacteraceae; genus BOG-931. The sequence continues at coordinate 3,043 of JASHSY010000139.1, read as the reverse complement.
CCTTGCCGAAAGCGCGCGGCCTCCGAATCACTCCGCGGCCGCTTTGTTCATGCTGCGCGCGTGCTGAATCGCCTGCCAGACGCGACCCGGCGTCGCCGGCATGTCGATGTGGTCGATGCCGAGCGGTTTGAGCGCGTCGAGAATGGCGCTGACCACGGCCGGTGGCGCTCCGGTCGCGCCGGCTTCGCCCGCGCCCTTGATGCCGAGCGGATTGGTGGTGGCCGGCACTTCCGTCAGTTCCGACGACATGTCCGGGAAATCGGACGCCCGCGGCATGGCGTAGTCCTGGAAGCTTCCGGTCAGCAGCTGGCCGTTGTTGTCGAAGGTGATCGCTTCCATCAGGGCCTGGCCGACGCCTTGGGCGACGCCGCCATGAATTTGCCCGACGCAGAGCAGCGCGTTGACGACTTTGCCCACGTCGCCGACCGAGACATAGCGCGCCAGTTCGACGACGCCGGTTTCCGGATCGATCTCGACTTCGGCGATATGGCAGCCGTTCGGATAGTTCGACGGCTCCGCCGCGAACGTGCCGGAAGCTTCCAGGCCGACTTCGAATTGCGGGGGCAGGAACATCGGCCGGTGCAGCGACTGCGCCACCGCCGGCAGCGGCAGCGAACGGTCGGTACCGACAATGTGGAAGCTGCCATCCTTGAATTCGACATCGCCGACGGACGCTTCCAGCATCATCGCCGCCATCGGCTTGGCTTTCTCGATGATGGCGTCGGCGGCTTTTTTCAGCGCGTTGCCCCCGACATGCATGCTGCGCGAGCCGTAGGTGCCACGGCCGACCGCCACCTCGTTGGTGTCGCCTTGCACGAAGCTGATCGATTCGATCGGCACGCCGAGCCATTCATGCACCATCTGCGCGTAGACGGTTTGATGACCCTGGCCGTGCGAATGGGTGCCGGCGAGGATCGACAGCGTGCCGCCCGGATCGAAACGGATCACCATGCGGTCGTTGAAGATCGCCGCTTCTTCGATGAAGTAGCCGACGCCGCGGCCGCGCAGCTTGCCGTCTTTCTTCGATGCCGCGGCGCGCTTGGCAAAGCCGTCCCAGTCGGCAAGCTTGAGGCTCTCCTCCATCACCCGCTTGAACTCGCCGCTGTCGTAGGCGATGCCGGAATGCAGTTTGTGCGGCATCGCTGTCGGCGGCACGAAGTTGCGTCGGCGTAGCTCGATCGGGTCGACGCCGATCGCATTGGCGGCTTTGTCGAGCAGTTGCTCGATCAGATAGGCCGCCTCCGGACGGCCGGCGCCGCGGTAAGGCTGCAGCGGCGGGGTATGGGTGAACACCGCGCGGGCGGCGGCGAAGACCGCCGGAATCTGATAGACGCTGGGCGCAAGCTTGAGCGCAAACAGCGGCACGACTACGGACGCGTCGAACACGTGCGAGCCCATGTCGTGCAGCAGATCGACACGCAAGCCGAGAATCTTGCCGCTTTCGTCGAGCGCGAGCTCCCCCGTCGCCACCTGCGCGCGGCCGTGCGAGTCGCTGAGGAAGGCTTCCGAGCGCGTTGAAGTCCATTTCACCGGCCGGCCGCCGCAGCGCTTCGACGCCCACAGCACCAGCGCATCTTCGGGATAGACCGCGCCCTTCATGCCAAAGCCGCCGCCGACGTCCGGCGAGATCACACGCAGCTTCACCTGCGGGACTTTCAGCACATCGCCGGCGATATGCATCCGATGCCCGTGCGGATTCTGCGAGGTGGTGTGCAGCGTATAGCTCTCGTTGTCCGGATGGTATTGGCCGAGCGCGACGCGCGGCTCGATCGGATTGGCATTCACCCGGTTGTTGACGAGCTTGATCGAAACGACGTGCTTGGCCTTGGCGAAAGCTGAATCGGTCGCGTCCTTGTCACCCATCATCAGCGCGACGGCGACGTTGCCGGGATTTTCCTCCCAGACCGCCGTTGCGCCTGGTTTGATCGCGTCCTCGACCGAAACGACCGCCGGCAGCGGCTCGTAGTCGACCTCGATCAGCTCGGCGGCATCGCGTGCCTGGGTCGGCGTCTCGGCGACGACGAAAGCGACGCGGTCGCCGACCGCGCGCACCTTGCCGCTGGACAGGATCGGGCGCGGCGTGCGGTAGCCCTTCGGGCCGCCCATATCTTCCGGCATCAGCGGCATCAGGCTGCCGAGCTTGTCGGCGGCGACGTCGGCGCCGGTCAGCACCGCCAGAACGCCTGCCGCCGCCTTCGCCTTGGCGGTATCGATGCGCTTGATCCGCGCGTGCGCGTGCGGCGACATCACCACGACGCCGTAAGCCTGGTGCGGCAAATTGATGTCATCGACATAGCGGCCGCGCCCGGTGATGAAGCGGGGATCTTCCAGCCGGCGTACCGGCTGACCAATGCCGAATTTCTGCACCACCTAGACCTCCTTCGAAGACTTTCGAAACAGCCGCCCCTGCGGGCCAACGCTGCGATTGCACGGCTTTGATTTATACTCGCCACTGCCGGCAATGGTAGGGGCGGCAATGGTCGAGGTCCGCTTGGCTGAGCGCATGCAATCTGCCCAACCGTCCGCCCACGATAGCGATAATGGCGAACGTATCGCGGGCGGCGGCGAGCTGTTCGGCCATCCGACCGGCCTTACCTTCCTGTTCACCACCGAAATGTGGGAGCGCTTTTCCTATTACGGAATGCGCGCGCTGCTGGTCCTTTACATGACCAAGTTTCTGCTGCTGCCGGGCCATGCCGGCAACGTCGCCGGATTGGCCTGGCTGAAGGCTGCGCTCGAACAGGTGTTCGGGCCGCTCGACATGCAGCCGTTGTCGTCGCAGATCTACGGCTTCTATACCGCGCTGGTTTATCTGACGCCGATTTTCGGCGGGCCGTTGGCCGATCGCGTGCTTGGCCGGCGCCGCACCGTTGTCATCGGCGCGGCGCTGATGGCGATCGGCCATTTCCTGATGGCGGTCGAGCAGCTGTTCCTGCTGGCGCTGTTGGCGCTGATCCTCGGCAATGGCGCGTTCAAGCCGAATATCTCCACCCAGGTCGGCGGGCTTTACGCACCGGGCGACCGGCGCCGCGACCGCGCGTAT
>JASHSY010000023.1 GCA_030040825.1 Xanthobacteraceae bacterium | reverse complement strand
GCGTCTACGAGGCGGAATCCAAATGACGGCCATTACGCCGTCATGGCCGGGCTCGACCCGGCCCTGTCTTGACCCGGCCCTGTCTTAATGTCTTCGCAAGGCGTGGATGCGCGCGACAGAGGCGAGCGAAGCGGCGCCGTTCTACGAACGGCTATGCGCGGGCATGACGCAAGTTATTTCGGCGCCCGCTTGGCGAGAATGCGCTGCAACGTGCGTCGGTGCATGTTGAGCCGGCGCGCGGTTTCCGAAACGTTGCGATTGCACAATTCATAAATCCGCTGGATGTGCTCCCAGCGTACGCGATCCGCCGACATCGGATTTTCCGGCGGCTCGATCTTCCGGTTCTCCGCGGCGAGCAGCGCCGCCGCGACGTCATCGGCATCGACCGGCTTGGCCATATAGTCGACAGCGCCGAGTTTCACCGCGTTCACCGCGGTGGCGATATTACCGTAGCCGGTGAGGATGATGGCGCGCGCTTCCGGCCGGCGCTTCTTCATGGCGGAGATCACATCGAGCCCGTTGCCGTCGCCGAGCCGCATATCGACCACGGCAAAGGCGGGTGCCGCTTTCTCGACCTGCAACAGGCCCTCGGCGACCGACTCGGCGGTGGTCACAACAAAGCCACGACCCTCCATCGCGCGGGCAAGCCGCTGCAGGAACGATTTGTCGTCCTCGACGATGAGGAGCGTGCGCTCGCTGGGCACTGGAACGGTTAACGGCGAGGGCATGGCGGCCGAGGTGCTGCGTTGAGGCGTGAACATGGCGATCTTACTCCAGCTGAGTAAACGGCGCGCCCCACAATCGCTTATTAATTATGACACGGCGGCGGCGCGCTCAAGAGGGGCAGCAACCAGAGGTCGCTCGAAATCGGCGCGCGGCCAGACCAGCGTCACCTCGGCGCCATGCGACGGGGAAGCCTGATTCTTCAGCGAAAGCCGGGCACCGTTGCGCTCCAGCAGCGTTTTGGCGATGAATAGCCCGAGCCCCAGCCCGAACACCGGATCCTCTGCAGCGTTGCCTTCGGTCTCAAGCATTTCGGATGGGCGGTGGGTAACGTAGGGCGCGCCGATGCGGTCCACCACTTCCGGCGCGAAGCCCGGCCCGTCGTCGCGGATGGTGATCGTGACCGTGTCGGTATTCCAGTCGGCGAAAATTTCCACCCGCTTGTTGGCGAAATCGACGGCATTTTCGATCAGATTGCCGAGCCCATAGCGGATCGCCGGATTGCGCGCGCCCACCGGTTCGCTGGTGCGATCGGGCGGTAACGTCACGCCTACCGAAACGCCAAAATGCCGGTGCGGTGCAACCGCTTCCTCAATCAGCGCCGAGAGCGGCACGCGGTCGAACGGATCGGCGGTCGGCAATTCGGTGATCTTCGAAAGAATCTCACGACAGCGTTGCGCCTGCTCGCGCAGCAACTTCACGTCGTCGGCGTAGGGTGAGCCCGCTTCCAGCGCGCGCTCGATCTCGCGCACCACGACAGTGATGGTGGCAAGTGGCGTGCCGAGTTCGTGCGCTGCCGCCGCGGCCAGCCCGTCGAGCTGCGAGAGATGCTGCTCGCGCGCCAGCACCAGCTCGGTCGCCGCCAGCGCGTCGGATAGTTGCCGCGCTTCCTCCGCTACCTGCCAAGTGTAGACGCCGATGTAGCCTATCGCGAGCAGGATCGAGAGCCAGATGCCGACCACATAGGTCTCCGGCAGCACCAAAGGCTCCCCGTTCTCCCATGGCAGTTCGTAATGCACGAAGATCAGCACCGTCGCGCACAGCACCGCGAAAATACCGATCAGCAGCGTCATCCGCGGTGGCAACGCAGCCGCCGAGATCAAGACCGGGCCGAGCAATAAAAACGAAAACGGATTTTCCAGCCCACCGGTCAGATAGAGCAACACCGCAAGTTCAGCGATGTCGAAGCCAAGCAGGTAAGCGGCGCGGTCCGGTTCGAGCCACTGCGTATCCGGAAAGGCGATGCGCAGCGCAATGTTGAGCAGCGCCGCCAGGCCGATGACAACGAAACAGGGCAGGATCGCAACGTCAAATTCGAGGCCGAAATGAACCGCCAGCACGGCCGTGAGCTGGCCGACGACGGCGAGCCAGCGCAGTTGCACCAGCGTATCGAGCCGCACATTGCGCGACCGATAATGTCTCCGCGGCAGGCCTGACATGCCCGCTAATGTAGCGATTGACGCTGGCTAGTTGGAGGGCAAATCGGCGCGGGCTTTGCGGCGGCGCGACGCCGCCGCCGGCGCTTTTTCCGCGCCATCGCTGCGCGCCTGTTCGATCGCCGCGATCAAAGCGCGCAGCACCTCCGGCACGCCCTGCCCGCTCACAGCCGATATCACCAGCGGCGATTTTTTCGCCGCGCGTTTGAGGCGCGCGGCTTGCGTCTTGATCTGCGCGTCACCCAGCGCATCCGCCTTATTGAGCGCGACGACTTCCGGCTTGTCGGCAAGCCCCGCGCCATAGGCGGCAAGCTCCGCGCGGACCACCTTGTAGGCGGCGCCAGCATCTGCGTCGGTGCCGTCGATCAGGTGCAACAGCACGCGGCAGCGCTCGACATGGCCGAGGAAGCGGTCGCCTAATCCGACGCCTTCGTGCGCGCCCTCGATCAAGCCGGGTATATCGGCTAATACGAATTCGCGCCCGTCGATCGCCACGACACCGAGCTGCGGCGTCAGTGTGGTAAAAGGATAGTCGGCGATCTTCGGCCGCGCCGCGCTCACCGCGGCAAGAAAGGTCGATTTACCGGCATTCGGCAGGCCGATAATACCGGCATCGGCAATCAACTTCAGCCGCAGCCGGATGGTTTGCTGTTCGCCCGGTTGGCCGGGATTGGCGCGACGCGGCGCGCGGTTGGTTGAAGATTTGAAATGCGCGTTGCCGAATCCGCCATTGCCGCCCTTGGCGATCACCACGCGCTGGCCGCGTTCGGTTAGATCGGCGAGCAGTGTCACGCCGTCTTCTTGATAGACCTGCGTACCGACCGGAACTTTGAGCACCGCTGCGGCGCCGTTGGCGCCGTGCCGATCCTTGCCCATGCCAGCATGGCCGTTCTTGGCGGAAAAATGCTGCTGGTAGCGGTAATCGATCAGCGTATTCAGACCGTCAACCGCTTCGATGACCACGTCGCCGCCCTTGCCGCCGTCGCCGCCATTCGGTCCGCCGAACTCGATGAATTTCTCCCGCCTGAACGACACGCAGCCGTTGCCGCCGTCACCGGAGCGGATATAAACCTTGGCCTCGTCGAGGAACTTCATTTGCAGGTACCGGTAACAATGTCCGGGCGTTAAATCCATCGCATGCGCGCCACGGTCCAATTGATATAATGCGGGGTTCGGGGCCAGCCGGCGAATGCGGCGGGTCGGATAGCGAATGCAAAGTGTATGGTCGGTGTTCAAGCTTACCGCGAGCGCGCTGGTCTGGCGGCCCGTGCGGACGTTGCAATTCACCGGTTTGCCGAGCCTGCTCGCTTGTGCCGTCGCGCTCACCATCGTTCGCATCGGCTTTCAGTTTCTGGCGGCCGGCCCCGGCAGCGGCTTTAATCCCTACGGGCTGAACGCCGCGGTGGCCTGGGTCGCCCTCGACGTCGCGGTAGCGGCATTGTTCGTGCCGCCGGCCGCCCGCGCAACCGCGCTATCCGCCATGCTTTTGCTGCTGATCGTCGCCGAATTGCTCAGCAACGGCCTGCAGATCGCCGCCCTGTATCTTCCAGCAATTGCCGCGCGCCTGCCGGCACAGGTCGCATCGACGGCGATCTTCGCGGCTGTATCGCTGTGGTGGATTGGCGCGATGCTCGCGGTCCTGCGCACGTTCTCGGTGCAGCCACGGCTCGCGGTCGCACCGCGCGCCATCGGACTGTGGGCGGCGCTGCTCGCAGTCAGCGCCATCATCCCGCAGGCCCCGGTCTTCGTCGGACCCAATTTCAATGTGGCGACCGCCAATTGGTGGGAGACATTGCACACGCGACTTGCCGGTCCGGAACAAAAGACGGCCAGCGCTGCGGCCGAAGCGGCGCCGGTCCAGCGGACGCAGCAGGCCTTGTTGCAGGCGCAGACCGCAGCGCTGGCGCCTTCGACCAAAGGCGCAACCGCCATTTATGCGCTCGGTATCGACGGCTGGGACGACGAAGTTTTTCTCAAGGAGTTGGACGGTGGTTTGGCCGTGCTCGGTAACGCATTGCCGATCCGCGGGCGCATTGTTCGTCTGGTCAACAACCGCACGACGCTGCAAAGTGTGCCGCTCGCCGACCGGCGCAATTTCGCCGCTGCCGTGCATGCGGTCGCTGCCCTGATGAACAAGGATGCCGACATTTTCATTCTGTTCATGACCTCGCACGGCGAACCGACGGGTTTCGGTCTAAAACCGCCTCACGGGACGCTGGGCGAATTGACGCCGCAGGAGGTCGCGGCGACGCTTAACAACGAGGGCATCAAGAACCGCCTCGTCATCGTGTCGGCCTGCTATTCGGGCGCGTTCGTGCCCCCGCTCGCCAATGACGACACCATCATCCTCACCGCATCCGACGCCCAGCATACGTCATTCGGCTGCGCGCCGGAGCGCGACTGGACCTATTTCGGCGATGCGTTTTTCCGGCAAAGTGTGCGTCCCGGCCGGGATCTCCAGCAGGCCTTTGAAAATGCGCGCGTGCTGATTCAGGGCTGGGAGATGATGGACCGGGCGCAACCGTCAAATCCGCAAGGCCATTTCGGCCCGGCGCTGGTGGCAAAGCTCGCGCCGTTCTTCGCTTCGCCACAGCAGAGCGCCGGACAATAGAGTCTCACGCCACCCGGCGGACGCGGCCCCAGGATTTCAGCGACTGCCACAAACCGCGATCGAGCCGGAAGCGGTCGACCGGCGCAGCCGAGTTGATGGCGCGGATGCGGGTCAAGCGCACGCCAGTCCACTGGAACGCGCATTTCTCCAGCACCCGGCGCGACGCCGGATTACTCACGCGCGCACCGGCTTGCAGCGTCTGGTGCGCAAGTTCACCGAAGGCGTGATCGATGACGGCGCGCACCGCTTCGGTGGCAAAGCCGCGGCCCCAATACGAGGCGCCGAGCCAATAGCCGAGCTCGATGCCGTTATCGTCGCCGCGCCGATCGAGCCCGCAGACGCCGATCGGCGCGCCATCGAGGCAAATGACAAAGCAAGCTTGGCCGTCATGCCGGTTGGCGGACGCGACGAAGTGTTCGGCATCGGCAATGCTGTAGGGATGCGGGATGCGCGCGGTGTTGGCGGCAATGCGGCGATCATTGGCGAGTGCCGCGATCTCGCCGATGTCGAGCGCGCATGGCGCACGCAGGACGAGGCGCTCGGTCGCCAGCACGGGAACTTTCCGTTCGCAATGCGCCGGAGTACAAATGTCTTCGGACAGTGTCATCGCACGGGCTCCTGCGATCAAAAACCGAAAAGGGGAGCCGGCAAATCCGGTCTCCCCTTTTCGAAGCCCATGTGGGCCCGCCGGTTCGACTGGATGCCGGCGGACCTCATATGATCCACCGTTTTACGAAGCCGCAGCCTCCACCATCGGAAGTACCGATACGAAGATGCGGCCTTTGGTTTTGGTACGGAACTCAACGCGACCGTTGGTCAACGCGAATAGGGTGTGGTCTTTGCCGACACCGACATTGCGGCCGGCATGCCATTTGGTGCCGCGCTGGCGCGCAATAATATTGCCGGCCAGCACTTCCTCGCCGCCGAACACCTTCATGCCCAGGCGCTGGCCGCCGGAATCGCGGCCGTTACGCGAGGAACCGCCTGCTTTCTTGTGAGCCATTGCTCGTAACCTCTGTTCCGCTAATTATACCGGATTCGTGACAAAAGCATCACCGCTTCCGCTCATTTCTTTTTCTTGCCCTTTGCCGGGGCGGCCGGGACGGCCTTGGCCGGCGGCTGGGGATCAAGATTTTTGGCGGCGAGGCGGTCGTGGCCGGCAACATTATCGCGCGTCAGCGCGGCACCAAGTGGCATGCCGGCCGCAACGTCGGCGTCGGCCGCGACCACACCCTGTTCGCGTTGATCGACGGTCGGGTTGCGTTCCAGACCAAAACCAAGGGCCGGGTGTTCGTGTCGGTACTTCCGATGACGGAGGCCGCGGCCCAGTAAATACGGTGGACCATACGTGTAAGTCCGCCGGCATCCAGTCGAACCGG
>JASHSY010000138.1 GCA_030040825.1 Xanthobacteraceae bacterium | reverse complement strand
AAAGATAGCCGGCTCCTCCCATATCGGCGGCCAGCTGATAGGTTTCATCGAACCGGCGATCGACGATGGCGCGACACGCTTGCGGATCGCGCAAATCGGCAATGATGAACTCGTCCGCTGCGCTTGAATCGAATTCGTGATGCTTGATGTCGACTGCGCGGACCCAGAACTTCTCGCGCTTGAGCTGCTTTACGATGCAGTTTCCGATAAAGCCGCCGGCACCGCAGACCAGAGCGAACTTCATGACTCTGCCGCCCGCTTGCCCTCAATTCGAATCACTCGAAAGAATCGGCGTAAAGCCCTAATTTATTGCTAACAGTGCTTGGCTTCTTGGCGGAAACGAGCGGCGCTGGCCAGCTTACAGAAATCGAGTCGGCCACATCATGGTGCGCCACATATGCGCCGACGGCGAATTGTCGAAGCCGAGCCCTTCCTTCGGCTGCTTGAAATTCCGGCCGACAATATCGACGAAGTTGTCGAGATCGACCTTGGCGTTCGGATCGAACGAATAGATATCGTTCATCGTGATCAGTCGCGAGGTCATGTACCATTTATGATTCCGCGCGCGCTCGTATTCGGCGGCGATGTACGGCTCCGGCTTGTAATCGTCGCCAAACAGCGTGCGGTACATCTCGGGGTACTCGTAGCCGACCGACCGATCGGGAAAGAAGCGCAGCGCCTGGTGCATGCGCACCGCCCAGCTCACTTCCTCGTCCACGTAGGGCTCGATCATCTGCGCGCCCCAATAACCGTGGTCGCAGCGGATAAAGCTCGCCACGCCGATGTCGTGCAGCAGGCAGGCGAGCACCACTTTCTCCGGTTGTCCGCCTTTGAGCGCATGCGTGGCACTTTGCAAAAGGTGCGCCGTAGTGGCGAAGCGCGCCTTGAAGAAATCCATCAGGGTGGGCTTCTCCGGCATTTTCGGCAGGCGCGGGTCGGCGCCCATCAACATGTGCCTGCCTGGATTGGCGGCCAGCAGCGCTTCGCCGGAATCGTACTTCACCATGCCGTCGCCGAGGTAGAACAAGGTCGATTTCGAGGCGACGCGCTCGGCGAGGCGGCGCATCATTTTTTCTTCCAGCTCATCGGCGCGTTCGGACACGGTCAGCGGTCGTGCGTGCTCGTTCATGTCAGCTTGCTTTCTTGGCTCGGTCCTGCGCCACCGACTCGATGGCCTCGACGATCGCCTGGTAGCCGGTGCAGCGGCAGTAATTGCCCGAAAGATGCTCGCGAATTGTGTCGCGGCTAGGTATCCCGCCCCGCGACAAAAGCTCCTGCGCACCGATCAGCATGCCTGGCGTGCAAAAGCCACATTGCAGCGCGTTCCTTTGCTGGAAGGCGAGTTGCAAATCGGCGAGCACGCCGGAATCCGACAGGCCTTCGATCGTTTCGACTTCGGCCCCGTCGCACTGCACCGCCAGAACGAGACAGCCGCGCACCACGGCGCCGTCGAGCCGGACCGTGCAGGCCCCGCAGACGCCGTGCTCGCAACCGATATGGGTGCCGGTCAGCGAAAGATCGTCGCGCAGGAAATCGGCCAGCGTTTTGCGCGCTTCGACGCGAGCGGAAACGTGCTCGCCATTGACGCGGAGGTTGATGTCGAGGGTGCGCGCGGTCATGCAAGCTTTCCGGCCGCCGTTTTTCGATCGCGGCATTGATAGCATCGCGGTGACGGGCAAGCTATCGTAATGCGCCTATTCGCCATGATCGCAAAAGAGGTGGCGGCTGGCGCCAAATATGAGGATCAAAGCCGTGCCGGATACGACCGCAGTTATCGAAGAGCTCACTGTCGCCAACCGCATTCTTGCGCACGAGGGCGTGCTGGACATGTTCGGCCATATCAGCATGCGGCATCCGCACAATCCCGAACGCTATCTTATGTCGCGCTCACGGTCGCCGGAGGTGGTCGAGTCCGCTGACATCCTCGAATACACTTTGGATTCCGAGCCGGTGAAAGCGCCGACAGCCCGGCTCTATTCCGAGCGCGTCATTCATGGCGAAATCTACAAGATGCGCGGCGACGTGATGGCGGTGTGCCATAACCACGCACCGGCGGTGATGCCATTCTGCGTCACCGGCAAACCGATCGTACCGGTCTTTCACGTCGGCGCGGTTATCGGCGGCGAGATACCGTTCTGGGATCAGCACGACGAGTTCGGCAACACCGATCTTCTGGTGGTGAAACCGGAGGAGGGGCGCTCGCTCGCCCGTGCGCTTGGCCCGCATTCGGTGGTGTTGATGCGCCGGCACGGGTCTACTGTAGTTGGCGGCGGGCTGCGTGAACTGGTGGCGCGCTCGATCCTGCTCTGCCACAACGCCACATATCTTCTCCAGGCATTGCTAATCGGCACGCCGCAGCCGCTCTATCCCGGCGAAATTGGGCCTGCCGGCGAAATCAATCTGCGGCCTGGCGTGTTGGCGCGAACCTGGGAGTATTGGAGCACGCGGCTCAAGACCAGCGGCGGCTTGCCGCCACCGGCGACGAAAGCCTCGCGCCCCACCAAGCCGACGGCGCGCCGCGGCAAGGCGAAGCGACGACGGTGAAGCCATTTCGTTGGTCGCTTTGCTCCTCGCAATGGCCGTTGGTGGAATTTGCCATGACACCTTTATCGCGCCGAAAAATCCTGCCATTGCTCGCCGGCGCGCTTGGTGCACGCGGCGCGTTGCACACAGGTCCGACCATGGCTGAGGAAAACGGCTTCCCCGCTGATTTCGTCTGGGGTGCTTCGACTTCAGCCTACCAGATTGAGGGCGCGGTCGATGCCGGCGGTCGCGGCAGGAGCATCTGGGACGTTTTCTGCCACACTCCGGGCAAAGTGAAAAACGGCGACACCGGCGATGTCGCTTGCGATCACTATCATCTTTGGCGCGAGGACGTCGCTTTGCTGGCGCAGGGCGGGTTCAACGCCTACCGCTTTTCGGTTGCGTGGCCGCGCATCATGCCCGCAGGTGAGGGTGTCGTCGAAACGCGAGGCCTCGACTTCTACGACCGGCTGGTTGACGGATTACTCGCACGCAATATCACGCCGTGGCTCTGCCTCTATCATTGGGATTTGCCGCAGGCGTTGCAGGAAAAAGGCGGCTGGCTCTCGCGTGACATTACCGAAAAATTTGCCAGTTACGCGCGCGTCGTAGCGCGTCGGCTTGGCGATCGCGTCAAACATTGGGCGATGTTCAACGAACCGGGCGTTCACGCGCTGTTTGGCTATGGCATCGGCAATCACGCTCCCGGTCTCACTGGATTTGCCAACATGCTGGCTGCGATCCATCATCAGAACTTGGCGCAAGGACGTGCGCTCGAGGCCTTGCGCGCCGAACAAGCTGACTTCCGCCTCGGTACTGTGCTTTCACTGCAACCGGTGTGGCCATCATCCGATAGCGATGCCGATCGTGCCGCGGTGACGCGATTCGACGCAGTCTGGGAAGGCGCCTTCCTCGATCCGCTGTTTAACGGGTTTTATCCGCCGGCGATTGCCGATGACATGGCGCCGCTCGCCGCTGCGGGAGACTTGCAGACAATCAAGCAGCCGGTCGACTTCCTCGGGGTGAACTATTATGCGCCGTCCTGGGTTGCCGCTGCGCCGGGAAGTTTGTTCGGCGCGTGGTTTGGCGCGGTGCCAAACGGGATGCGCTTTACCGCGATGGGCTGGCCGATCGACGCCGGCGGCCTGACCGACATTCTCATCAGGCTGCGCGACCGTTACGGCAATCCGGAGCTATACGTGACCGAGAATGGCGCCTGTTACGACGATACGGTCGCCGCCGACGGCACTGTGCACGATGTGGACCGGGCCGCCTATCTGCGCGAGCATCTGGCCGCCGCCCGCGCTGCACTCGCGGCGGGTGTCAAGCTCCGCGGTTATTTCGTCTGGTCGCTGTTGGACAACTTCGAATGGGCGGATGGCTATAGCCGCCGCTTCGGCGTTGTTCGGGTCGATTTCGCAAGCCGGAAGCGTACGCCGAAAGGTTCGTTCGCGTTTTTAGCCGAAACGATCAAGCGGGGAGGATGATTCCGCTGCATTGCTCCGTCATGCCCCGGCCTTGTGCCGGGCATCCACGTCTTACACGCAACGAGGCAAAGACGTGAATGGCCGGGACAAGCCCGACCACGGCAAACTTAATTCCGGTCGCCCGCTGCCGCGCTGACGGCGTTGAGGATCGTCGCGCCGTCCATTTCCAGCACATTGCGCACCGAGGCCTGTGTGCCGATCCGGCCCATTTCGCGCTGACGCTTGACCGTCGCGGCCGCCATCAGCGGCTCGACGCCGAGTTCGGGCAGCATTGCCACCACTTCTTCCATCTCGGCGGCGCGGCGCTCGCCGTGGCGGGCCATGCGTTCGAGATTGTAGGGAATGAGTTTCTTCCAATCGAGGCCGGGGAAATTATTCTTCAGCGAGGCGGCGACCTCCTCGACCACACCGGCGCGCGCGGCGGCGAGGAAACACTCGAAGGTCAGCGCCTCGATGCCCTTTATCATCACGCTGCGCACCATCTTGATCGCCGCCGCGGCACCGACTGCCGGCCCGCCGACGGTGACGCGCATGTCGAGCGTGCCAAGGAGTGCGGCAACCGCGGCGGCATCGGTGCCGGCGAGCAGCATCGGTGTCTGGTGCCGTGCCGGGTGGATCGGTCCGAGCACCGCGACATCGACATAGCGTGCGCTGCCGCCGAGCAGTTTCGCGGTTTCCCGTTTGCGTCCCGGTGAAACCGAGTTGATGTCGAGGAAGTACGGCCTGCCGGCAAGATGCTGCTCGACCGAGCGCGCGGCCTCGACGCTCGAAGCCGCGGTGACCGCCGAGACGATAAAGTCGGCGTTGCGCACGGCCTCAGCGGCGGATGAAGCGCAATCGACGCCGATTGCGGCGGCGGCGCGCTGGAGCCGTTCGCCCGCGGGTTTCGGGAACAAAATGTCCCAGGCGACGACGCGTCCGGCGCCGGCTTCGCGCAGCCCCGACGCGATCGCCTGGCCTGCTTCGCCAAAACCGATCAAACAGAATGTCGGCTTTTCTTCCGGCATCGTCTTTCGTCCTTATCGTTCTTCGTTATCGCTGGATCATGGCGGTTCAACACGCGTTGGGCAATCACGCGCACTCGCTCCGTTTCCCCGCGCGCGGCCCGCCTCCGCTCGCCCGGCGAGCTTCGGCGGGTTTGGTGTCCGCCGAAGCGCCTGAGTACGAAGGCGCAGGAGAGGGTTGGGGTGAGGGGGCGTTTCCGGTAGGTTCGGACAGCGACCATGCCCCCTCACCCGGATTGCTCCGCAATCTGATCTGTGACTTCGAACACCGATGGCCGAATGAAGATGAAAAAAACGCAATCCAGCCGCGACCGGCTCGAACAGGCGCTCGCCCGCATCGCCGATCCAAAAGGTGAGGGGGTACGCGCCTGCCTGACTGTCTATGCCGAGGAAGCCCGCGCCGCGGCGGCCGCCGCCGATGCCCGCGCCGCGCATGGCGTCACGCTCGGCCCGCTCGACGGCGCCATCATCAGCATCAAGGATTTGTTCGACGTTGCCGGCGAAAAGACCCGCGCTGGCTCGAAAGTGCTGGCTGAAGAAGCCAAACCCGCGGAGGTAGACGCGCTGATTGTGCGGCGGCTGCGCGGAAGCGGCGCGGTGATTGTCGCCAAGACCAACATGACCGAGTTCGCCTATTCCTCGATCGGTGCGAACCCGCACTTCGGCACGCCCGGCAATCCGGCGGACCGCGCACGCATTCCCGGCGGCTCGTCGTCGGGCGCCGCCGTCGCCGCCGGCGACGGCATGTGCGAGATCGCGATCGGCAGCGATACCGGCGGCTCGGTGCGGATTCCGGCGGCGCTCTGCGGCATTGTCGGTTTCAAGCCGACCAAGCGCCGGGTGCCGACCGACGGCGCTTTCCCGTTGAGCTTCACGCTCGATTCGGTCGGGCCGCTCGCAGGCAGCGTTGCAGAATGCGCCGACACCGACGCGGTCCTGGCCGGTCAAGAACCGGCGCCGCTTGTGCCGCTCGCGCTCGATAGTTTGCGTTTTGGGCTCGACGAGGGCCTGCCGCTCGACGATCTCGACAATCATGTTGCTGCCGCCTTCGCTGCCGCGATCAAGCGTCTCGACGACGCGGGTGTGCGTATCAGCACGGAAAAAATCGCACAGTTCGACGAGATGAATGCGGTACTGGCCAAAGGCGGCATCCCGCCGGCCGAAGCCTGCGCCATTCATCGCGACCGCATCGCGCGACGCGGCGCCGAGATCGATGCAAACGTGCGGGCGCGCATCGAGCGCGGCTGCGCTATCGCGGCTGCGGATTACGTGGAAACCCTGCGCGCGCGGGAGCGGCTGGTTCGGGCGCTGGACGATCGGCTCGCCATGCTCGATGCGCTGATTATGCCGACCACGCCAATCGTTGCGCCGACCATCGCGGAAGTAGCCGAGCAAAAGACTTTCTTCGCGCGCCACAATCGTTTGATCCGTAACACCGCCATCGGCAATTTCTTCGATCTGTGCGCGATCTCGCTGCCGCTGCGGTCGTCGCCGCTCCCGGTCGGCCTGATGCTGATCGGTCGCCACGGTAGCGACCGCACGCTGTTGCGCATCGCCGCCGCGGTGGAAAAGGCGCTGGCTGATTAGGGGCGTGTCGATGGCGGCCACCGGCTTGCCTCCGAGTTTGTAACGATGTGAAGCACCTTTCAGGGTTGCGGAAAGTTATGCTACGCTTTGTCTCCGCACAAACTATTCTGCCGTGGAACGCGCGCATGAAATTCATCGGCACAGCGGCGGCAATTGCGATGTTAGCCTTCACGAGCTCAGCGGCGTCGTCGCAGACAATTCGATCGATTGAAACGGACCAGGCGCCTCCTCCAGGAGGACACTACAGTCAAGCAGTCGTTGCTAACGGATTCGTCTTTGTTTCGGGCCAGCTGCCGATCAAGCCCGGGGGCGGCCACGAAATTCCGGCGGGCATTGAGGCGCAGACGCGACAGGCGTTGTCCAACGTGGATGCAATCCTCCGGGCCGCTAATTCGAGTCTCGATCGCGTTGTCAGCGTTACGGTTTATGTCACCGACATCGAAAATTGGCCAAAGGTCAATCGGGTTTATGCCGATATGTTTGGTAAGCATCGTCCGGCGCGAGTCGTTGCCGTCTCTTCGAAACTCCACTTTGGGTCATTGGTGGAAATCCAAGCCATCGCTCTTGCCGGCAAATAAACGTCGCTTGGCGTCGATTTCTAATGTTTGCTGCGCACCGACGGTGGACATAGCGCGCGCGTCTACGGGTCGGCGCCGCTAGAATTCGCGTAGCGCGGCGAGCAGCATTTTGTGGCGTTCGTCGCCGAGCTTTTCGGCAAGCCGCTTCTCGTGCCGCGCCGCCAGCGCCTTGGCTCGCGCCAGCAAGCTGCGGCCTTGCGATGTCAGCCGCAACGCGTGACGGCGCCCATCGGCGGACGACGGCAACCGTTGGACCAGGCTGCGATCTTCCAGCCGATGCAACAGGCGGACCAGACGCGCGCGCTCGATGCCGAGCGTAGCCGCCAGTTCTGCCTGCGACAGCCCACGATTAGCGCCGGTCACCACCAACACCGAATACTGCGCGGGGCTGACATCGATGCTTTCGAGCGTGCGGATGAAATCCCCAAACACCCAGATTTGCGCGCGCCTGATGAAATAGCCCAGGTGGGCGTCGAGCGCGTCAAGTGCAATCGCCGGGCGTGCCGAGCGGCACGTCGCCTGCGTGTTGCGATAGGGGAGGGCCTGCTTGCCCGGAATCCTCGACCTGATGTTCGACTTGACGCTCGATTTGGCCATAGCGGCGCCGATTGGTATTGACGATTGTTGTCAAGGTCAACAATATGCCGCACTGAAGGCCTGGTGCATGAGCGCGGCGCGGCCCCGCGACACTTTCGGGCCTGTGGTCGCTCGCCTTGGTCCGGCATCATGGGGAAAGCCGGATAACATAACGTTGGGAGGATATTGTTATGACACGCAGACCGCAGTCGAAATCCGCGCGGCTAACCCGCCGCACTCTCACTGCCGGCCTCGGTGCCGCCGGCTTCATCGCCGGCATGGCGCCGTTCAATATCGTGCGCGCGGCGGGTGGTCCACTCAAGGTCGGCGTCCTGCTGCCGCGCTCGGGCTTGCAGGCTGGCATTGGCCAGGATTGCCAGCGCGGCGTCGATATCGCCCCGGCCATCCTCAAATCGATGGGCCTGCCGGAACTGACAGTCATGAATGGCGATACCGAATCCAACGTCGATACTGCCCGCGCCCGCGCTGAGAAGCTGATTAGCGAAGGAGCGCAGCTTCTGGTCGGCGCATTCGATTCCGGTCAGACCACGGCCATCGCCCAGGTCGCCGAGCAGAAGGGTATCCCGCTGGTGATCAATATCGCCGGCGCCCCGCAAATTACCGAGCAGGGCTACAAGTTCGTTTTTCGCAATTTTCCCACCGGACCGATGATCGTCGGCGATGCTTTTAACAACCAAAAGGAAGTTTTCGCCGCGGCCGGCCATACGCCGAAAACGGTGGTGTTCCTGCATATCAACGACACTTACGGCACGGCGATTGCCGGCGCTGTTGAACACGTCATGCCGAAGTTCAATATGCCATATTCAATCGTGGAAAAGATCGCCTACGATCCGGCGGCGCGCGACCTCTCGGTCGAGGTGACGAAAGCGAAGGCGACCAACGCTGACGCGCTGCTGGTGGTCAGCCGTCTCAACGATGCGATGCTGCTGACACGCGAACTGGTCAAGCAGCGCTGGACGCCGCAGGCGATCCTGAGCATGGGCCCGGGCTGGTACGACGACCAGTACTTCAAGACGCTCGGCAAGCTCGCCGACGGGCCAATCAGCTTTGTGCCCTGGTACGACCCGCACAAGAAACTCACCGGCGTTCTGGAAGCCGCTCTGGCCAAGAGCTTTCCCGGCGTGCAGCTCAACACCAACCAGGTCTTCACATTCGAGGCGCTTTTGGTTGCGGCTGACGCCTACAAGCGGGCCGGTTCGACCGATCCCAAGGCGCTAACCGATGCCATCCGTACCACCAACATCACTGATAACGCCAGTATTGGCCCGGGCATCAGCTTTAACGCCAAGGGCCAGAACGACAAGGTCAAGGACGGCGCCATCCAGAACCGCGGCGGCAAGGACGTGATCCTGGCGCCGCAGGACGCCGCCAACACCAAGCCGGAATGGCCGATGACGCCGTATCAGAATCGCGGTTAATCTCTGCGATCCTCCCCGGCTTTTGGCGGGGAGAAAAAATTTGGATCAATTCCGCGCTCGCGCTCATCGGTGACGGATGCCGCTTGAGGTCTATCTCAACGTCGCCATTGGCGGAGTTTTGACCGGCTTGGTCTACGGCCTGATGGCGCTCGGGCTGTCGGTCATCTTCGGCGTGGTGCGCGTGGTCAATTTTGCCCACGGCGAAATGATGACCGTTGCCATGTTCCTCGCCGTGGTGCTGTGCTCGGCGCTGCACGTCGATCCGCTCGTCTTGCTTGTTCCGATCGCGGCGGTGCTGTTCGTTTTCGGTTATGTACTCCAGCGCGGCCTGATCAACCCGTTCATCACCCGGCCGGAACACAGCCAGTTTCTGCTGCTGGTGGCGCTCGCCATCATTATCACTAACACGTTGCTGATCATCTTCGGCCCCGACGCGCGCACGGTGCAGACTGCCTACGGCTTCGACAGCTTCCAGTTCGGCCGGATTATCGTCGACGCCGCCAAGGTCTATGCGGGCATCGCTGCGATCATATTCGCCGCTGCCTTGTTCGTGTTCTTCCGCTTCACACTGATCGGCAAGGCGATCCGTGCCGGCGCCGACAATCACACCGGTGCGCTGGTGGTCGGACTCGACGTCAAGCGGCTCTATGCGCTGACCTTCGGCCTCGGTGCGGCTTGCGTCGGTGCTGCCGGGACCATGATGACGCTGTTGGTCGATGCGACGCCGATGCTGGGGCCGAGCTATACGCTGCTTGCTTTCGTTATCGTCATCACCGGCGGCCTGGGTTCGATGCCGGGCGCGCTGGTCGGCGGCGTGCTGATCGGCCTCACCGAAGCGCTTGCCGGCCTACTGTTCACGCCGTCGGCGAAAAGCATGTTCGCGTTCGCTATTCTCGTTCTGGTGCTGCTATTCAGGCCGCAGGGAATTCTCGGCAAGAGGCTGGCATGATGGCGCGCCTGACCGCCGGCGTGACGCGGCGCAGCGCCATCCTGCTTGCCATGCTGCTGGCGGCTTTGCTGGCAGCGCCCTGGCTGGTCAACGATTATCTGCTCACCGTGCTGATCATCATTTTGTACTTCGCCTATACCGGCCAGGCGTGGAACATCATGATGGGCTTCGCCGGTCAGCTTTCGCTGGGCCATGCACTCTATCTCGGGCTTGGCGGTTATGTTGCGGCGACACTGTTCACGCGTTTCGGCGTTGGTCCGTGGCTCGGCTTCGTCGCCGCGATTCCGGTCGCGACTGCGGCCGGCGGAATCATCGGATTCCTGGCGTTCCGCTTTCGCGTCGCCGGCATTTATTTCGCTATCCTGACCATCGCCTTTGCCGAGTTTGCCCGCGTCGGCTTCGACCACTGGGACTACGTCAATGCGTCAAGCGGCCTGTTCGTGCCGGTCAAACAATACGCGCACAACAATCCCTGGCTGCTGCGCGGCGATCCGGCGATGTTCTACTACGTTATCCTCGGGGCGACCGCGTTCCTGTTCGTGCTGTGCCATTTCCTGGTGCGCAGCCGAGCCGGCTATTTTTGGCTCGCCATCCGCGAGGATGAAGTGGCCGCCCGCTCGGCCGGCATCGATACTTTCCGCTACAAGATGATCGCGGTGATGGTGTCGGCGGCGATGACGTCGTTCGCCGGTGTGTTCTACGCGTTCTTTTACAACAATCTGTTTCCCGAGCAGGTGTTCGGTATTTTCCGTTCGGTCGAGATCATTCTCGGCCCGATCATCGGCGGCATCGGTACCTTGTTCGGTCCGATCCTCGGCGCCTTCGTGCTCAAGGGCCTTGCCGAGGCGCTCAATTCCATCATGACCGCTTTCGGCGTCGACCTGCCGGGCGCGACGCAGGTGTTTTATGGCGTTTGTCTGTTGATCGTGGTCGTCGCGCTACCCGATGGCGTGTGGCCGCCGTTGGCGCGCCTTCTCGGCATCGGCACGAGTAAGCCATGACTGCGCTGCTCACGCTGGCCGATGTCAGCAAGCGCTTCCGCGGGTTGATCGCCGTCGATGGCGTGAGCTTTGCCGTGCCGCAAGGCGCGGTCTTCGCCGTCATCGGTTCGAATGGCGCCGGTAAAACCACGTTATTCAATATGATAGCCGGCGCCATGAAGCCGGATTCGGGCGAGATTGTCTTTGCCGACGATCCAGTGCACGGCCTCGCTGCCGATGCGGTCTGCCGCCGCGGCATCGC
>JASHSY010000137.1 GCA_030040825.1 Xanthobacteraceae bacterium | reverse complement strand
CCCCAAAGGAAATCGAGATGCCACCAGGAGCGGCGAAATTCGCCGTCGCTGATGGATTGCAACCCCACCTCTTCCTGCTTGCCGATGATTCTTTCGATCTCGCGGTCTTCGACCGCGCTGAGCGCCGCAGCGTCAATCTCGCCCTTGACGCGGCGTTCGCGCGCCGCCTTCAGGGCTGCCGGCCGCAGCAGGCTGCCTACGTGATCGGCGCGGAACGGCGGTTTTGCACGCTGGCTCATTATCCCCACACCTCTTCGGCAAGCTCCACGATCATGGCGAGCTTCGCCCATTGCTCGTCTTCGGACAGGATGTTGCCCTCCTCGGTCGAGGCGAAGCCGCATTGCGGCGAAAGACAAAGCTGATCGAGCGCAACGTATTGGGTCGCCTGCTCGATGCGCCGCTTGAGCTCGTCGCGGCTTTCAAGCTTGCCCGATTTGCTGCTGACCAGCCCGAGCACGACGGTCTTGCCCTTGGGTACGTGGCGCAGCGGCTCGAAGCCGCCGGCGCGATCGCTGTCATATTCCATGAAATAGCCGTGCACGTTGATGCTGTTGAACAGCGTTTCGGCAACCGGCTCATAACCGCCGCTGGCGACGAAGCTCGAGCGGAAGTTGCCGCGGCACAAATGCATGGTGATGGTCATGTCGGACGGAATGCCGGCGAGCGCCGCGTTGATCATGCCGGCATAAATCGCCGGCAATTTCGCCGGATCTTCCCCGCGCCCAATAATATGCTGGCGCAGCGACGGATCGCACAGATACGCAAGATTGACTTCGTCGAGTTGCAGGTACCGGCAGCCGGCGGCGGCAAATGCGTCCACCACTTTGCGATAGGACTGGCCGAGATCGCGGTAGAAATCCTCCATCGCCGGATAGATTGTCTCCGGCACGGCGTCGCGACCGTAGCGAAAATGCAGCGACGACGGCGACGGAATGGTCATTTTCGGCGTAGCCTTGGCGTGGCTGAGCAAGAACTTGAAATGCCCGATCATCGGGTGCGGCTTGTAGCCACCGAGTTTGCCAATGACGCGCAGCAGCACGGCACGCGGCTGCGGCCCTTGCGCGTTGAACTTGATCTTGCGCTCGCCGACGTAGGATTCGACGCCGTCCAGACCCTCGAAGAAATCATGGCTCCAGGAGGTGCGGCGGAATTCTCCGTCGGTCACCGCCTTGAGCCCGACCGCCTCCTGCTTGCGGATCACGTTTTCGATCTCGCGATCCTCGACCGCCGCAAGATCGGCGGCGCCGATTTCGCCCCGCGTTCGTTTTTCGCGCGCGGCCTTCAACGTTGCCGGCCGCAACAGGCTGCCGACATGATCGGCACGAAACGGCGGCTTCGACCGCGGCATGATGTCAGTCCCATACTTCGTCCGCCAACTCGACGATCATGGCGAGCTTCGCCCATTGCTCGTCTTCGGACAGGGCGTTGCCTTCCTCGGTCGAGGCGAAACCGCACTGCGGCGACAAACAGAGCTGATCGAGCGCCACATACTTGGTCGCCTCGTCGATGCGGCGCTTGACGTCGTCCTTGCTTTCAAGCTTGCCGAACTTCGAGGTGACCAGCCCGAGCACAAGCTGCTTTTTTCCCTTCGGAAAGAATCGCAATGGCTCGAAGCCGCCGGCGCGGTCGCTGTCGTATTCGAGGAAATAGCCGTCGAGCCCGGTATTGCCGAGAAGCTCTTCGGCGACGAACCCGTAGCCGCCCGAAGCGATGAAGGTGGAACGGAAATTACCGCGGCAGGAATGCATCGTGACGGCCATATCGGCCGGCTTGCCTTCGAGCGCGTCGTTGGTGAGGCGCGCCCAGCGCGCCGGTAGCGTATCCGGATCGTCGCCGCGTTCTTTTGAATGCGCGCGTTCGCTCGGATCGCACGCCATTGCCCAGGCGGTATCGTCGAGCTGCAGGTAGCGGCAGCCTGCGTCGTAGAAGGCGCGAATCGCGGTGCGATAGGCCTTGGCCAGGTCGTCGAAGAACGGATCGAGTGTG
Organism: Xanthobacteraceae bacterium; assembly: GCA_030040825.1. Classification (GTDB taxonomy): domain Bacteria; phylum Pseudomonadota; class Alphaproteobacteria; order Rhizobiales; family Xanthobacteraceae; genus BOG-931. The sequence goes on along the minus strand of JASHSY010000137.1, from coordinate 3,222 downwards.
GGATAGACCTGTTTGCTGATCGCGGCGCGGCCCTGGCGGAAATGCAGCGTGCTCGGCGCCGGGATCGTCATTTTCGGCGTGACACGGGCGTGCGCCTTGAGGAACTTGAAATGCTCCAGCATGGGATGGCCGGAGAAGCCAACCTTGCTCGTGATCTTGAGCGCGTGTGCTTTGGTCTGCACGCCGTGAAACTGGATGCCGTGGTCGGCGATGTAGAATTCCACGCCATCGAGACCGCGGAAAAAATCGAAGTGCCACCAGGAGCGTCGCAGCTCGCCGTCGGTGGCGAGCTTCAGTCCGATCTCCTCCTGCTTTTTGATCAGCCGCTCGATTTCGCGATCTTCCACCGCGCGCAACGCCTCTGCGGTGATCTCGCCGCGCTCGCGCTTGGCGCGCGCGTCCTTCAGCGCCGGCGAACGCAGCAGGCTGCCGACGTGATCGGCGCGAAATGGCGGCACGGTTCGCTGCATGTTCCTCCCGGGACGCGCCTTTTGTTCTTGAACGTAAACGATGGCGCTGCCGCATGCGGATTTAGCAAGCTGCGCGCGCGGGTGTAAATCCCATTGCGCTCGCGCCGATGCGCATGACACTTATGCGCGGAACAGGCGCGAGAAGGCCGTTGGGAGGAAGTCCATGCCGCCGGTGCTTTCGCTCTACGAAGACGTGCTTGCCAATGATGCCGGTATGGCGTTGCCGGCACGGCCGCGGATGATGCTGGTGATGCATGGCTCGATCAGCATTGACGATCGCGTGCTGCGCGACGACGAGGCGTGGAGCGGCGAAGCGGCCGTCACATGTAAAGCCGGGCCCAAGGGGACGACGATCTGGCGTTGGGAGCTTACCGACGGCGATGCAGCCGGCGGCGCGGCGGCCGGGTCAGGTGTCAGCTCGCGGCAAAAACTGTCGGCGCGGCTCGACACTTTGCCGAAGGGCGCGCTCATCTTGCGCGGCGACAGCGTCGCATTCCCGCCGGGCGGCTGCGCCTATCTGCACCGCCATCAAGGACCGGGCATCCGCTGTCTGGTCGAGGGCGGTTTCCGAATCGATGCCGGCGGCCACTCGACCTCCTACGCGCCGGGCGGCGCCTGGTACGAAGACGGTCCGGAGCCGGTTTTCGCGCAGGCTGCCGACCGGCCGACGCGATTTGTGCGCGTCATGCTGCTGCCGCGCGCCTATTTGGGAAAAAGCTCGGTCGAATATCTGCGCGAGGAGGACAAGGCCAAGCCGAAGTCGCAGACGTACAAAATCTACGCAGACATGCCGATCGCGTTTGTGGGTACGTGAAAAACTGGTGCCGCGGAAGGGATTCGAACCCCTGACCCCCGCATTACGAATGCGGTGCTCTACCGGCTGAGCTACCGCGGCGCCAACGGGCAGCGTAGTAATACCCGGCCTATATTAACGCAAGCGCGCCAGACCACCCGCTCATTCCCGCGCAAGCGGGAATGGCGCACCAAGGGATGGCGTCGCGTCCTGCGTCGTGACATTTCCTTCGGCTGCGGCCAGTAAAGCTTCTTCGGCCGGCGCTTTCGAGCTGTTGGCGGACAAAGCGTTAGTTAACACCGTGCGCGCTGGAAGCTTTGAAAGAGCCAGCGGGCCGCTTGAAGCGCCGCGTCGGCGTCAAGCTCGTAGCCAGGCCACTGGAATATTCTGGGACCCGTCACGCCGACTTCGAGCGCCTGACGCCGGATGCCCTTTATCCGGCCGCGACCCATTGAGTAATCATCGAAATGCTCGGCCACGTCTCTCATATTTTTCAGCATGGGCAGCGACGTATCGAATTCTTTGATTGCCAGGCGCATGTCCGGCGCGAGCGCCGGAATTTTGGAAGCAAGAACCACCGCGGGTGTACCCGCGTTAGCGCCATGATGAAACTGAAAGTCCGCCCATCGCCTGAAAAGTAATTCACCCTCTTCCGGTTCGTTTGAAGAAAGGCATTTCCGCTTTAGCTGAGCGGTCCAAACGGCTATGTTGGCAAGCCCGCGCACGCTCATAAGTGGCTTCGGGAGACGGCGCGCTGTTGCTCACGACCGGGCGAACGCAATCAGCGGTGCGAGATCGTGATTATCCGCAGCCTTGAGCGTTGACATATATTTGTCTCTCGCTTCGCTGGCAGCTTGTAGATCGGCTCCGCCCCATGTGAAACGAGTGCCGCCGAGTTGCACGAGCAGCGCATCGGCGGCAAGTCGCGACCAACGACCATTGCCGTTGGGAAAGGGGTGAACGGACACCAAGCGATGATGAAACCGCAGTGCAAGTTCATCAGGTGGATAGGACTTGTTCTCGGCCCAAAAGCGCGCGTCGTCGATTACCATCCGAAGCTCGGTTTCGATCACGTGTGGTTTGACGCCAAGATTCCGCTCCGTCGTTCGGAATTTCCCCGCCCATCGCCAGACGCGATTGAACATGCGGCGATGCAAGCCTTTTAGAAATCGCTCCCGGAAGATGTAATGCTTGCGACTGAAAGCCCAAATGTCGGCAATAGCTATGTTCTGTTGTTCGAGCCGGTTCAATTCATTGCGGGAAGTAATGTGCGTCGGAATCAGTTCGTCCCGTTCGCCGATCGTCAAAGGCGTCGCGTGATCGTCGGCGTTGGCCGGCTCGATCACTTTTCGTCCCACAGGCGGGCGGGACGGCGCAGTAATTCGGCGATGATTTGCTCGCGTAAATGCGGCCCGGCGTTCTTGTCACGCACCGTCTGATCTTCGAGCCGCATGGTGTGCTCGATTGCATTTGACTGGCGCTCGGCTATGTGTTCCGCGCGTTCGCGCATGGTTTCGGCCAGCGGCTTTTCAGGGACAAGCGCGTAGACGACGCGACATCCAAGAGCCTCGGCGGCCCTTTGAAGCGTGTGAAGGGTGATGGTCCCATCCACCTCGGCTTTTTCTAACTTGGTAATGCGTGGCTGCGACACGCCGAGCCGCTTTGCGAATTGCGTGGTAGTCATGCCGAATGCGTCGCGGATCGCCCTCACCCAGCCTTTCGGTGGGCGTTGAGTGCGAGCCAGGGCGCGCAAGGTCGAAAATCGCTCGTCAAGATGGCGGATTGCGTCATTCATTTTATAACATATAAGGCATAACTAATGAAGAAATCAATAACTTTCATGTTATTGAATTTATACCAAAATATAATACCCAAGTTATGGCTAGTCTCCGGCCTTTGAGAACGAGCAAGAAGCCGAGTCCCCATCAAATCTGCGCCTCGGCGCGCAGCTTGAAGCGC
>JASHSY010000136.1 GCA_030040825.1 Xanthobacteraceae bacterium | reverse complement strand
CAGGCGCCCTTGCGATGCGTGGCGGCGCCGTGGTCGTAGAGCTGCAGCGTGATGCCGACCACATCGTAGCCGGCCTCGGCCAATAACGCCGCGGTCACCGACGAATCCACGCCCCCGGACATGGCGACAACCACACGCGTGTCGGCGGGTCGGCCATCGATTTCGAGACTGCTGAGCATCGGGCCTTACTATATGCGTCGGGCGCGCGCGGCGCCACGGCTGACGGATCTTTGCAACAGGGCCCGGACACCTCCGCGCAGCCGGCAAAATTTGCCGACGGCGCGCAGAGGCTGCCGCCCTGTGCTGCGGCGCAGTTCCTACTAACACATTGAATTTGCAGGATTTAATTTCCGCTTCGCCCTGGCCCGGCGGTTGCAGGCGAAACGACGCTGCTTTCGACCCAGGGGTTCATTGTGCCAAGTTCCGCGTCAGACGTCCGCACCACTTTCACCCTCGCGTCTTCCCCGTGGCAGCAAGCGACACCCCCGGCGCAAGATTCCGATAGCTCGCCGTTCGCGGCAATGCTCGACGCCACCACCGGCCCGGCCGACACCCCGCCGGCAAGCCAGCCGCAAGCTCCGTCGGCACCGGCGCCGGCCGCTTCCGATACCGCGGCACAGACCGCTTCGACGAGCAACACGGCCGCCGCAAATGTGAGTCAGACCGGCAATCCAGGCACCCCACCGGCCGCAACCGCCCCCACGGCGGCAGTGACCGGCGCGCAAACCGCAAGGACCGGCTACAAATGGGCTCGCAACGCGAAGATCGGCGCTTCCGCTTCGCAAGGCAGCCAACCAGCTGCGCAGACCGCAACTAACGCCGCTGCTGCGCAAGCCGGCACCGATCCATCGCCGCAAAGCGCTATGCTTTCCGCCGCGGTGAATAACGGCAAAGCCAACGCAACCGATGCAGCCGCGACAACGGCGGACCAAGCGATACGTGCAAATTCGGCGAGCTCAGATCTCACTGATGCCGCAACCGGCAGTGCCGCTAATGCGGCACAAGCCAATAATCTGCCCACCGACGGAGAACCGGCAACGAAGGCATCGCGGAACGCCGATAAAGGCGACGACGACGACAGCAGTACACCGGTCGCAGATTCCACAGCCGCGACGACAACAAGCCAAGCCCAATCGACGCCCAATCCGCTGCCTGTCGCCGCTGCGGTGATCGTCGCCTCCAACGATCAAAACACGGCGCAGGCGACCACGACGACGAATACGGCCATGTCAACGCTCGCGATCGGCGATCAGGGCAAGGGCCACACCAAGGCTGCCTCGGTGTCGAGCAACGGTCGGAACACCTCAACCGGACCGGCCACGACCGATGTCACGACCGGCACCCAGGCGACACCGGCAACGCAACCAAACAACAGCACCGCCGCTCCATCTCATTCCTCCGATGACGGCAAAGCGGGGACGGCGGATACCGCCTCGACGCAAGACTCGCAAAATCAGCCGGCCACCGCCCCCTCTACGGCCGCCTCACCGGACGGTTCGGTCACCGCCGATTCCAGCGGCGTGCGCACCGCCACGCCTCCGATGGCAACATCCTCCGGCACTCCCCAGGCGCCGAACACGCAAACCGGCGCGAATCCGGCGAAATCGGATATCGCGGGGCTACCCAATTTCGGCTTCTCGGCATCGGCGGGGCCGGCGGCTTCGAACGCTGCCGCCGCCGCGCCGACGAACACCGACGCCGCTGCCGGCGTCCCGATTGCCGGACTTGCGGTCGCAATCGCCGCGCGGGCGCAAGCGGGCTCCAACCAATTCGATATCCGGCTCGACCCGCCCGAACTCGGCCGCATCGACGTTCGGCTTGACGTAAGCAGTGGCGGCCAAGTGATGACCCACATCACCGCGGATCGCCAAGATACGTTGCAGCTTCTGCAAAGCCAGCAGCCACAGCTCGAACGGGCCCTGACGCAAGCAGGCTTGCAGACAACCGATAACGGCCTGCAATTCTCGCTGCGCGACCAATCGTTCGCCGGCCAGAACAACGGCTCCGGCCAGCAGCAAAACAATAATGCCCAGCTCGTTATTCCCGACCCCGATCTGCCACCGGTAACCGCCACCCAGATTTACACGCGGGCGGGGCGAGGCAGCGGGGTTGATATCCGCGTCTAGGCGCAACTCGAAGAACGAGAGCACCCATGAGCACCGTTTCCACCGCAGTAAACTCGGCCGTTAACGCGGCAACCGCAGCCACCGGCTCTTCGAGCTCCAGCAGCGCTACCAGCGCCGCCATGCAGTCGATCAGCGGCAATTTCGATACGTTCCTGCAACTTCTGACCACCCAATTGCAGAACCAGGATCCGCTCGATCCGATGGACACGGATTCGTTCACGCAGGAACTGGTCGAGTTCGCCTCGGTCGAGCAGCAAGTCGACATGAATACCAACATGCAGACACTGATTTCGATGCAGTCGACGACGGAAGCAACGTCGGCGCTGCAACTGGTCGGCTCGACCGTCACCATCGGCGGCACAACCTCCAGTCTGTCGAACGCGACCAACACGCCGGCAACATGGAGCATCACCTCCCCAAGCGCGGCCACCGGCAATGTGACCATTACCAGCTCGGCGGGCACAACCGCCTACACCGGAACGGTCGCGCTCAACAGCGGCACCAACACCTATACGTGGAACGGCGTGGGCAATAACGGTCAGACTTGGCCGGACGGCACCTATACGATCTCGGTCACGGCGACCAACGCCAGCGGTCAGGCCGTGACGGTCTCGACCCAGCAGCAGGGGACGGTCACCGGCGTGAATCTGAGCACCAACCCGCCCACGCTGACGGTGAATGGGCAGAACGTGCCGATCAGCCAGATTACGTCGATCACCAATGGCAGCACCGGCAGCCTGAGCAGCCTGAACACAAGCATTAATAATCTCAACAGCGCGCTCGGCACTCTCAACCAGCTCCTGTGATCGTATTCGGTTACCCCGGATCGCTGGTTTGCGCGCGAACGACCGGCGGGCGGCGGCAGTATCTGGCGGCCGTCGATTTCGCGATTTTGACCAATTGCGGTCGTCGCTTAGGCAAATTTTAAGCCGGGCTGCGTAAGGTCCAAGCTGTTTTGTGGAGTCTGTTGAGAGTCTTGCTATGACCGAGCCGCATCGCCCGAGAGTTAAGTACGTCATCGGGCCGGACGGTTCCCCGCTCACGATCGCCGATTTGCCGGCGCCGGGGACAAAGCGTTGGGTGATTCGCCGCAAGGCGGAAGTGGTTGCCGCGGTGCGCGGCGGGCTTCTTTCGCTGGAAGAAGCGTGCAGCCGCTATACGCTGACCGTCGAAGAATTTCTTTCTTGGCAATATTCGATCGACCAGCACGGCCTTGCCGGGCTGCGGACCACACGCATCCAGCAGTACCGTCAGTAACGGGCGCTTAATCCGTCTTACCCGTTCGTCAACGCCGGCCCGCTGGTCCGGCGCTTTCGTTTTCCGACGATCGGGATCAGTCGCGCGGCGCACGACACATCCGACTGCGGTGGCGTCGATTTTGTGCGCGGCCTGCGATCCGTATTAACCCGACGCTAACCATAAACTGGGCAAATCTTGCCGAGCAACGCGCATGCGCGTCGCCGGTTGGGGGATGACTTTCGGTGCAAGGTTTCCTCGAGTTTGCAAAGACACTCGGCGCGCCGCGAATTGCCGCCATGCTCGCCGTCACCGTCGCGCTGATCGGCTTTTTCGCCTTTCTCATCCTGCGCGTGATGGCACCGCAAATGACGCCGCTTTTCACAGATCTCAGCTACGAAGATTCGGCTGCAATCGTGAAAGAGCTGGAGCGGCAAGGCGTACCCTACGAGCTGCGCAACGACGGCAACATCATCATGGTCGCCAGGGATCGCGTGGCGCGGCTGCGCATGACGCTGGCCGGCGACGGTCTGCCCAAGGGCGGCGGCGTTGGCTATGAGATTTTCGACAAATCGGACGCGCTGGGGACGACCAGTTTCGTCCAGAACGTCAATAACCTGCGCGCGCTCGAAGGCGAGCTTGCCCGCACCATTCGCTCGCTCGACAGCGTGGTGGCGGCACGCGTGCATCTGGTCATGCCGGAACGGCCGTTATTCTCGCGCGACCGCGTCGAACCATCCGCCTCGATCGTGCTTAAGGTCCGCGGCAGCCTGGAAGCGCAGCAGGTCCGCGCCATCCGTCATCTCGTGGCTTCCGCCGTAAACGGCCTTAAACCGCAGCGGGTCTCGATCGTCGATGAAGCCGGCCATCTGTTGGCCGATGGCGCCGGAAACGATAACGACCCCTCCGACGTTGGGGCCGACGAACGCCGGGCCGCATTCGAGAAACGTCTGCGCGATGAGGTCGATGCAATCGTGACCTCTGTCGTCGGTCCGGGCCACGCCCGCACCGAAGTCAGCGCCGATTTCGACTTCAACCGCGTCACCCAGACCTCGGACAAATACGACCCCGAAGGCCGTGTGGTGCGATCGAGCCAGACGCGCGAGGAAACCTCGGCGTCCGGCGAAGGACGTGACGGCCAGGTCACCGTCGGAAACGAAATTCCCGGCGGCAACGCACGGCAACAACCGGCTGCCGCAGACACCGCAGTCCAGCGCGATCAAAGCCGCAAATCGGAAGAGATCGTCAATTACGAGATTTCCAAGACGACCAAGACCGAAGTGAGCGAGGGCGGCCGTGTCAGTCGGATTTCGGTTGCGGTGCTGGTCGACGGCACCTACAGCAAAAACGAGAAGGGCGAGATCTCCTATCAACCGCGCAGCAAGGAGGAAATCGATCAGATCGCCGCTCTGGTTCGCACCGCGATCGGCTTCGATCAAAAGCGTGGCGACCAAGTCCAAGTGGTCAACCTGCGCTTCGCCGAAACACCGACGATTCCGATCACCGAGCCGACCGGTTGGCTCTCGGCATTTCATTTCACTAAGGACGACATCATGCGCGCCATCGAAATGGCGGTCATGGGTCTCCTCGGTCTCGTCGTACTGCTGATGGTGGTACGGCCACTGGTGCGCCGCGTTCTGGCGCCAGAAGAACGCCCGCTCGCACTGCCGCTGAGTGCGGCTCCCGCCGAAAACAAGACGACCGAAGCCGGCGGCGCGCCCGCCAGCAAACTTCCGGAGGTCGCGCGTGCCGAACCCAGCCAGACCGCCAAGATGATCGACATCGCCCAGGTGCAGGGCCAGGTCCACGCGCAATCCGTGCAAAAGGTCGGTGAGCTCGCCGATAAAAATCCGAACGAAGCGGTCACCATTATCCGACAATGGCTCAACGAGAGCGCCGCAGCCTGATGATTAGACCCCAACAATGACGACCGCAACCGACCGCACACGGGACGAAAAGCGGCCGCTGACCGGCCCACAGCGCGCGGCCGTGCTTATGCTGGCGCTCGGCGAACAACACGGCGCCAAAATCTGGGGCCTGCTCGACGACGACGAACTGCGCGAGCTTTCGGTGGTGATGTCGACCATCGGCACGATCGATGCGGAGTTGGTGGAAAATTTGCTGCTCGAATTCGTCTCGCGCATGTCGTCGTCCGGCGCGCTTATGGGCACATTCGACGCAACCGAACGGCTGCTGCAGCAATATCTGCCGCCCGAACGGGTCGGCAACATCATGGAGGAAATCCGCGGTCCGGCCGGTCGGAATATGTGGGAAAAACTGTCGAACGTGCAGGAAGAAGTGCTCGCCAATTATCTCAAGAATGAATATCCGCAGACCGTCGCCGTCGTTCTTTCCAAAATCGGCCCCGATCATGCCGCGCGCGTGCTCGCCATTCTGCCTGAGGAGCTGGCGCTCGACGTGGTCAACCGCATGTTGCGGATGGAGGCGGTGCAAAAGGAAGTGTTGGAACGGGTCGAGCTTACGTTACGCACCGAATTCATGTCGAACCTGTCGCAGACGCGCCGACGCGACGCTCATGAAGTGATGGCGGAAATCTTCAACAATTTCGATCGGCAGACTGAAACACGCTTCCTGACCGCGCTGGAAGAAGACAACCGCGAGAGCGCCGAACGCATCAAGACGCTGATGTTCACGTTCGACGACCTGATCAAGCTCGATCCGGGATCTGCACAGACGCTGATGCGCCATATCGAGAAGGACAAACTCGCCGTCGCGCTCAAGGGCGCGGCCGAGCCGGTGCGCCAGTTCTTCCTGTCCAATATGTCGTCGCGTGCAGCCAAGATGCTGGCGGATGACATGTCGGCGATGGGGCCGGTACGCCTTCGCGACGTCGATGAAGCGCAAGTCCTGCTGGTCAATCTCGCCAAGGACCTGGCGGCCAAGGGCGAAATCGTCATCGCGAAATCGCGCGGCGAAGAAGAGCTGGTTTATTGATGGGCGCCCCGGCAAAATTCCTGTTCGACATGGATTTCGCTGCGGGCGGCGAACGCGAGGCCGCGATTCCGCTGGCCGAACACGCGGCAAAGCTCGCCGAGGCGGAGGCGACCGCATACCGTAACGGCTACGCGCAGGCTCAGGCCGACGCCGAAGTCGAGGCGCAGCGTCGCATTGCGCATGCGCTCGAGCGCGTCGCCGTCAGTCTGACCGAAGCGAATACCACGTTGCAGACCATCGAGGCGAGACTCGAATGCGAGGCGGTCGAGGTCGCCGTAGCTGTCGCGCGCAAACTTGCGCCAGCGCTGATCGAGCAGGAGCCGTTTGCCGAGATCGCGGCGCTGGCCGACGGTTGCTTTCGCGAGCTGATCGCCTCGCCGCATATCGCGGTCCGCGTCAGCGAAGCGGTCTATGCGGCGGTGCGCGAAAAGCTTGACGGCATCGCCCGCGCACATGGCTTTGAGGGTCGTATGGTGGTGCTCGGTGAGCCGGGAATCGCCGCCGGCGATTGCCGGATCGAATGGGCGGATGGCGGCATCAACCGCGAACGGGCGGCCGCCGATGCCGCGATCGGCGAAGCTGTCGCACGCTACGTCAGCGCCCGCCGCAGCTTCGCCGCCGCAACTCAGGAGATACGATAATGAGCGAGGAGGAGGGCAAGGTACCGCTGCCCAATCTCGAGGGCATGCAAGCCGATGTGACGGTGGCGCCGATCGAGCCCGAAGGACCGACGACGCGCGTCGCCGCCGAGCTCGAGGCTGTCTTCGACGTGCCGGTACAGGTTTCCGCAGTGCTCGGGCGCGCGCGGATGGAGATCAACGACCTGCTCAAACTCGGCCCCGGCACCATCCTCGAACTTGACCGCAAAGTCGGCGAGGCCATCGACATTTACGTCAACAACCGGCTGGTTGCCCGCGGCGAAGTGGTCCTGGTCGAGGAAAAGCTCGGGGTAACAATGACCGAAATCATCAAGGCGGAGCGCAATAGCGCGACGTAAAGGATACTATCATGCGGCTTCTCATCGTCGGCACGCTCCACGGCCAGCTCACCACCGCGACCAAGCTCGCGATGGACAAGGGTGCAACCGTCACCCACGCGGCAGACATCGGACAAGCGCTTGCCGTGCTGCGCTCCGGCCGCGGCGCCGATCTGCTGATGGTCGACGTTGCCGTCGCCATCCGCGAGCTGGTGCAGGCGCTCGAGGCCGAGCACATTCATGCGCCGATTGTCGCCTGCGGCACCGCTACCGACGCGCGCGCAGCCGTCGCCGCCATCCATGCCGGCGCCAAGGAATACATCCCGCTGCCGCCGGACGCCGAGTTGATCGCCGCCGTGCTGGCTGCAGTCGCCGACGATACTCGCGAGCTGGTCTATCGCGACGACGCCATGGCGCGGGTCGTAAAGCTTGCGCTGCAAGTAGCGCCGAGCGACGCCTCAGTCCTGATCACCGGCGAGTCGGGCACCGGCAAAGAAGTGCTGGCGCGCTATGTGCATGCCCATTCCAGCCGAGCCAAAAAGCCGTTCATTTGCGTCAATTGCGCGGCTATTCCCGAAACTTTGCTCGAATCCGAACTGTTCGGCCACGAGAAGGGCGCCTTTACCGGCGCGGTCGCCCGCCGTGTCGGCAAATTCGAGGAAGCCAATGGCGGCACGCTTCTGCTCGACGAGATTTCCGAAATGGACGTCCGGCTGCAAGCCAAGCTCCTGCGCGGCATTCAGGAGCGTGTGATCGATCGCGTCGGCGGGACCCGTCCGGTGCCGATCGACATCCGCATCATCGC
>JASHSY010000135.1 GCA_030040825.1 Xanthobacteraceae bacterium | reverse complement strand
GGTATGGACTTATGGAGAGGCAGTCCCGCGACCGCCACAAGCCGACGGTCGCGGGTAAGGCATTTAATCAGGCCTTGCCAAGCGGGACCGCAACGAAAGTGGTGGCGTTGGCCGATTTCACCCGCATCAGCACGTCATGCTTGCCTTGCGCCTTCGCTTCCTTCATCGCGTTGCGCATGTCGCGGGCATTGGCGACTGCTTTGCCGCCAACGTCGAGAATGATATCGCCACTGCGAATGCCTTGTGCAGCAGCCGGCCCGTCGGGATCGACCGCCGTCACCACGACGCCTATGCCGCCGGCACCGCTGACGTCGTGGGCCGGCTCGACTGACAAGCCAAGATGCGGCGTGCCGTTTTCCGGCAATGTAGTGCCGGTCTCCGCCGACGCCTGCTGCTCGTCCGGCATCCGCCCAAGCGTGACCGTCAGTGTCCGGCTTTCACCCTTGCGCAAGATTTCGAGTTTGACCGCGCTGTTCGGCTCCATAGTGCCGATGGTACGGGCGAGTTCGCGCGCGTCCTTGAGCGGCGTGCCATTGACCGCCGCGATCACGTCGCCCGATTCGATCCCCGCTTTGGCGGCGGGACTGCCGGGCTGCGGCTCATCGACCATCGCACCTTCGGCTTTTTTCATGCCGAGACTCTCGGCGATACCGGCAGTGACAGGCTGAATTTGCACGCCGAGCCAGCCGCGGGTGACATGGCCGTGCTCCTTCAGTTGCGCCACGACCATTTTCGCGGCCGCTGCCGGGATATCGAAGCCGATGCCGACCGAACCGCCGGACGGCGAGTAGATCGCGGTGTTGACCCCGATCACATTGCCATCGACGTTGAAGGCTGGGCCCCCGGAATTGCCTTTGTTGATCGGCGCGTCGATCTGGATGTAATCGTCGTAAGGGCCGGCGCCGATATCGCGCCCGCGCGCCGATACGATGCCTGCAGTTACCGTTCCGCCGAGGCCAAACGGATTGCCGACTGCCACCACCCAGTCGCCGATGCGCGGGGCTTGGTCGGCAAACTTCACATAGGGGAAGTCGTTCTTGCCGTCGACTTTGATCAAGGCCAAGTCCGTCTTCGGATCGGTTCCGATTACTTTGGCCTTATAAATCGTGCCATTGTCAGTCGTTACCTGCACCGAGCTCGCATGATCGACCACGTGATTATTGGTGACGGCATAGCCGTCGGGCGAGATGAAGAAGCCCGAGCCCTCGCCGACCAGGACTTCGTGGCGATGCCGCTGCGGCACGCCGTTCGGCATGTCCTGGAAGCCGAATTGCTGGAAGAACTTCTCCATCGGTGAACCCGGCGCGAACGGTATCTCCTGTTCGTCGTTGTCACTCATGCTGGCGGGTTTGGCGGTCTCGTCGCTAATTTTGACGCGTACTGAAATGACCGCGGGTTTCACCTTGGCGACGAGATCGGCAAAACTGGCAGGATGCTGAGTGGTTGCATCGGCAGCGGTGGCGGACGAAGCCCAGGCAGGCAAGCTTGCCGGCACGTAGCCGCTGGGTCCGGCGGCCAGAATGACGATGCCAAGTCCCGCGACGGATGCAAGCAGCGCCATGCGTCGTCCGGTGAGGAATTTGCGCGGTCGGTGGGAATTGGGTTGCGAGGGGGTCATGATGGAGTGCTCCTGGATGGAATTTGGAGGCGCGATTTCGGCTTGGGCCTTCGCACAAAAATGGCCTCGCAACATTACGGTGACCTGTCGCAACCATTAAATTTTGGAAAGCGAGACGAAACGACGCCTGCGGAAGAACTTTGCGCAACAAGCGGGGTGGCGTCGCCTTATATTGGATCGCCTATATTATGTTTCATCGCAGTCCGGCTGAAGGATCGAGATGGTGTTACCGGCAGATATCATTTACCTGGCGACGGTTTGGATTCTCCCGCTCGTCATAGCCATCACTTTCCATGAAGCAGCGCATGGCTACGTCGCCCATCTGCTGGGCGACGACACAGCGTGGAAGATGGGCCGGGTCAGCTTTAACCCGCTCAAACACATCGACCCGTTTGGCACCGTCATCCTGCCGGCTTTGCTCCTTTTGCTACGTTCCCCGTTTCTGTTCGGCTACGCCAAGCCGGTACCGGTCAACTTCCGCGCGCTCCACTCGCCGCGTCGCGACATGGTGCTGGTCGCCGCTGCCGGACCGGCGATGAATATCGCACTTGCGTTGATTGCCGCGCTGGCGTTCCACGCCGTCGGTTATCTGCCGCGGACCAGCGCACAATTTCTGGCCGCCAATCTTCGCAATGCGGTCCTGATCAACGTCGTTCTGGCGGTGTTCAATCTGTTTCCGCTGCCACCGCTTGACGGCGGGCGTATTCTGGTCGGCCTCCTGCCGAGGCCGCTAGCGGCGGGGGTTGCCAGCCTTGAGCCATTCGGGCTGGTTATCCTGATCGGTCTTTTTATTGTTCTGCCGCTGTTGGGTGGGCAATTGGGTATCGATCTGAGTTTCGTGTCGCACGGCTTGGCGGCTGCAACCAACGCCGTCGTCAGCGCGATTGTTCATATGACCGGCAACGGCTAGCGCCTACATGTCTTGGAAGCGTTTCTTCTCCGCCACGACGGTTTCGAGGAGCGGCGCCGGTTTGAAATCTTCGCCCATCGTCGCCTCGAACTTTTTCATCGCGGCAAGCACATTTTCAGGTCCGATCAGATCGGCGTAAAACATCGGGCCGCCGCGATAGACCGGCCACCCGTAGCCGTTAATCCAGACGATATCGATGTCGGAGGCGCGCTGCGCCTTGCCTTCCTCCAAGATCTTGGCGCCTTCATTAATCATCGGATAAATGCAGCGCTGCAAAATCTCTTCGTCGGTGATCGTTCGCCGGTTGATGCCCTTCTTGGCGGCGAAATCGAGGATGATCTTTTCCACGACGGGCGAGGGCTTGGCGTTGCGCGCCTCGTCGTAATCGTAGAATCCGGCGCCGGTCTTTTGCCCGCGCCGGTCCATCTCGCACAATATTTCGCGAATGGTCGCCGACTTGCTGGTCTCCTTCGACCACCCGATATCGAGCCCGGCGAGGTCGCTCATGGCGAACGGTCCCATTGGCAGGCCGAAGTCGTAGATCACACGGTCGACATCCCACGGCATGGCGCCTTCGAGGATCAGTTTCTGCGCCTCGCGCTGGCGCTGTGCCAGCATCCGGTTGCCGACGAAGCCGTGACAGACGCCCACCAGCACGCCGACTTTGCCGATCTTGCGGGCGACCTGCATTGCAGTCGCGATCACCGGCTTCGCAGTCTTTGCGCCGCGCACAACTTCCAACAGCCGCATGACGTTGGCCGGTGAAAAGAAGTGCATGCCAAGCACGTGGTCGGTGCGGCTGGTGACCGAGGCGATTTCGTCGATGTTGAGGTAAGAGGTGTTGGAGGCCAGGATTGTGCCCGGTTTGGCGATCTTGTCGAGCTTGCGGAAGACCTCTTTCTTGATGTCCATATTCTCGAATACGGCCTCGATGATGAGATCGCAGTCGGATAGTGCATCGAGGCTCAAGCCGGGATTGAGAAGTCCCATCCGCGTCGAGACATCCGCCTCCGTCAGTCGGCCTTTCTTGGCGGTATTCTCGTAGTTGCGGCGGATAGTGGCGACACCTCGGTCGAGCGCTGCCTGCGCCGTCTCGACGATGGTTACCGGAATCCCTGCATTGAGAAAATTCATCGAGATGCCGCCGCCCATGGTGCCGGCGCCGATCACGCCGACTTTCTTGACCGGCAGGATCGGCGTGTCTTCCGGCACATCGGCGATTTTCCAGACCTTCCGTTCGGCAAAGAATACATAACGTTGCGCGCGCGACTGCGCGCTCGGAATGAGGTCGAGAAACAATTGCCGCTCGAGCTTCATGCCCTCGTCGAAAGGCAAATCAACCGCCGCCTGTACCGCGCGTAATGCCGATTGCCAGGCTTCGAAGCCGCGATATTTGCGGGCGTATTCGCGCCGCACCTTGTCGAAGATTTCCGGCTCGCCGCGCGCGGCATCGATCTTGTCATTGAGGTCGCGGATTTTGCGCAGCGGCATGTGCGTGTCGATGATCTTGCGGGCAAAGGCCATCGCGCCGTCGCGTAATTTTCCCTCATCCACCAATTCGTCGACGACGCCCCAGGCGAGCGCCTGCTTGGCGGGAAACGGAT
>JASHSY010000134.1 GCA_030040825.1 Xanthobacteraceae bacterium | reverse complement strand
GAGCCGAGCTTGCGTTCGACGATCCAGGCTCTGCTGCCGCTCGCCTGCGGTGGCGGCCCGGCCGCCGATCCGGCGCTCATTGGCTTAGCCATCACCGTCGCGGCGTGGCAGCGCCGGGAGAGCCGCGGAGCCCATTGGCGAACCGACTTTCCGTCGCGCGGGATGGCGCGACGATCGACTTTGCGGCTCGCGGACGCCCTGACTACCGCCCGCATGCTTGATGCGGACCGCGCCCCCATCGCTCGGAGCGCCTGAAGCATGCCGCTCGATCGCCTGCCCACCGTCATGATCGAGCCGCTCGTGCGGGCGGCGCTGCTCGAAGATTTCGGCCGTGCCGGGGACCTGACCAGCGACGCGATCGTACCCGCCGATCTCGTCGTCCGTGCCCGGCTGACCGCACGCCGGCCGGGCGTGATCGCGGGGCTGGATATCGCTGCGCTCGCGTTTCGCTTGTTGGACGAAAAGGTCGCATTATCCTGCGAGCACGTTGACGGCGACCGGATCGCGCCAGGACAAATCATCGGCATTGTGCAAGGGCCGGCGCGCGCGATTTTGGGTGCTGAGCGAACCGCGCTCAACTTTCTTTGCCGACTCAGCGGCATTGCCTCCGCAACGGCGTCGATCGTCGAGGCCGTGCGCGGGGGAAAGGCGCGTATCGTATGCACCCGCAAGACAACGCCAGGTTTGCGCGCAGTCGAGAAATACGCGGTCCGCGCCGGTGGGGGCGCCAATCATCGTTTCGGCCTCGACGACGCCGTTCTGATCAAAGACAACCACATCGCGATTGCTGGCAGCGTCCGAGCGGCAATCGAACGCGCCCGTGCCCGCATCGGCCATCTGGTGAAGATCGAGGTCGAAGTCGACACGCTGAGGCAGCTTGAGGAGGTCTTATCTGTCGGCGCCGATGCCATACTGCTCGACAATATGACCCTTGATCAACTGCGCCAGGCCGTAATCATGGTTGCCGGTCGCGCCGTCACTGAGGCGTCGGGCCGCATAACGGCAGAAACTGCTCCCGCAATCGCTGCGACCGGCGTCGATCTGATATCAGCCGGCTGGCTCACGCACAGCGCGCCCGCGTTGGACATCGGATTGGATTTTTGAAGCGACGTCCCGAGCCGACGCTATAGCGCGTCGGCGAACGCTACCATTTGCTGGCGCTGATCGGGATCGGGCAACGGCCCGCGCATGGCGCCGGCGTTGTCGGTCATGTGCGCCGCATCGGCGGTGCCCGGAATGACCGCGGTCACTCGCTGATCGGACAAAAGATATTTGAGGAAGAATTGCCCCCAGCTCTCGGCAAATCCGCGCGCCCATTCGGGCAGTTCCTTGCCGCGGACGGCACGGAACAGCCGGGCGCGTCCGAACGGCAGCGCCGTCAGCACGCCGGCTTTGACTTCAGCGGCAAGCGGCAGGATGCGTTTTTCCGCTTCGCGGTCATCCAGCGAATAATCGATCTGCACGAAGTCCGGCTGTTCGCGCCCGAGCACCGCTTCGATGGCGGGGAAATCGCCGTGGCGCGTGGAGGTGATGCCGATATAGCGGCAAACGCCCTGGGCCTTCCACTCCTTGAACTGGGAGAGCGACGCGTGCGGATCACGCACGTTGTGAAACTGCAAAAGGTCGAGCTTTTGCGTTTGCAGGCGGGCCAGCGAGCGTTTGAGTTCGGCGGCATCGGGGGACTCAAGCTTGGTGGCGATGAAGAGTTTGCCGCGAAGATTAGCGGGCGTTATTACGTCGCCTATCACCGCCTCGGCGTCACCGTAGACCGACGCCGTATCGACCAGGCTGCCGCCACCGGCGATCAGCGCTTGCAGCACGGCGGCCGCCTTCTGGCGGATTGCATCGTCGTTGGTGTTGAAGACTTGCGCGGTGCCAAGCCCCACCGCCGGCAGCTTTTCGCCGCTGCTCGGAATAGCGCGCGCCAGCAACGCCGGCGTTTGCGCCGATGCCGGCCAAGTCAGCATTGCCGAGCCGGCCGCACCGGCTGCCAGCGTGAATTCGCGCCGCGTCATGCGGATGGTCATGCTCGTCCTCCTTGCAACCTGGTTTGGTCGCCCGACCCCGCACGCGCTTCCTGAGCGCGGCCCAACACGGCTGAAAGCACAAGCCAGCCGGCCGCGACCGGCAACGCGACCAGCGCAATGGCGCCAAGTTTTAGACCAAGCGCCTGTAGGCTGTCGAACACCCAGCCGTACAAAGCGTCCGAGCCCCGATAGATCACCACGTCGATCAGATTCTTGGCTTTGTATTTTTCTTCACGGTTCAGCACGGTGAAGAATACCTGTCGCGCCGGATTGGCAACGGCAAAATTCATCCAACGTTGCACAACCTGCAGCGCGATCACGACGCCAAGGGTCGGCGCCAGGAACAACGCGGCGAAGCCGACGATATAGACGGCGGGCAGCGCGCCCGCGGCAACGCCGGTGCCGAAATGCTTGAGCACCTGTCCGGTCAGGAAAAGCTGGGTGGCCAGGCTCAGAAGGTTCACCGTCAGATCGATGCTGGCGAAGATTCGCGTTTGCGTACCGCGGTCATGCACGACCGCCGCAATAATGTTGGCCTGCTCGAAATAGACGATGGTCGCGCAGAACGACAGCAGGCTGACCCAGGCGCCGACGCCCAGCAGATAAGGCGAGCGCATCAATTCGGGCAGCGCCGCAAACGCCGACCCGCCGATCCGGCGCGGCTCGGCGCGTCCTTCCAGAGCAGACGTTTGCGCGACAGCGGCGTGCTCCAGCCGATGCACGCAGAACACCGCAATTTCCAACAGCACCGCCGCCGCGATCAAAAGATTGACGGCGCCAAGGGGCACCGACAATCCGATAGTGATCAGCGGTCCAAGCAAACCGCCGGCGGTGCCGCCGGCGCCGATGAAGCCGAACAGTCGCTTGCCCTGTTCGGCGGTGAACA
>JASHSY010000133.1 GCA_030040825.1 Xanthobacteraceae bacterium | reverse complement strand
GCGAAACGATCCACCCGCACCTGATAAGTTTCCGGATCGATTTCCACCGCCGCGATATGGGTCGCCGATGTTGTCGTGCCGAAAATCGGGTCGTAGGTTTTGGTGGCGGCAAGCTCGTCGCGTGCTTCGGGCGGTAGCTTTGTCGTGCCCGAATACACCGCACCGGCGATCTCGCTGAACGTAATCGAACGATCGGTGCCGGCGATGGTCACGCGCCCATCCTCGGCGACGAGATCGGTGGGCGAAGCTTCCAGCAGATACGAAGCGGCACTGAGCACCTTTTCACGCACCGCTTGTGCCGCCAGCGTGCCGGCGCCGCCGGCGAGCACGAGGCTGCGGCTGGCGTAAGTGCCGGTCGAGCCGGGAACGAGGCTGCTGTCGCCCTGCACGACGCGCACATCCTCGAAGCGGGCACCGATATGCTCGGCGACAATTTGCGCCAGCGTCGTTTCGAGCCCTTGCCCGTGCGAGGCGATGCCGAATGAGGCGACGATGGCGCCGGTTTCGTCCATGCGCACGACGGCGGTTTCGGTGCCGGTGTTCAGCGGCATGCCGGGCGCGACCGAAATCCGTGAACCAATGCCGGTGAGTTCGGCATAACAGGCGACGCCGATGCCGACCCAGCGACCGGCTTTGCGGGCCTCCCGTTGCTTGGCGCGCAACGCGTCGTAGCCGATCGCCGCGCAGGCGGCGTTCAAGCCTTCCTGAAAGCCCGATTTGTCCCAGACGATGCCGGAAGCGACCTTATAGGGAAGCTCCTCGGTGGGAATGAGATTGCGCAGGCGGATGTCTCTTGCGTCGATCCCGATCCTGGCAGCGGCCATGTCGACCAACCGCTCCATGACAAATGTCGAGATCGGCCGGCCGACGCCGCGGTAAGGCCCGGTGGGCGCCTTCGCCGTTGCAACCGCCTGCACGCGTCCGCGATAGTTCGGCACGCGGTAGGGCCCGGGCAGGAAGCTCACCACCTGCACCGGTTCGAGCGCTGCCGTCCACGGATAAATCGAATAGGCGCCGACATCGCCGATCACGTCGGCGCGCAGCCCGACGATGCGAGCCTCACGGTCGAGCGCCAGTTCCGCATCGACGATTTCGTCGAAAGCCTGACTGCTGGTCGCCAGGTCTTCCAGGCGGTCGCTGGTCCACTTCACCGGGCATTCGAGCAGCCGCGCCGCCGTGCATACAAACAATTCCTCGACATAGAGCGAGCCTTTGCCGCCGAAGCCGCCGCCGACGTCCGGAGCGACCACGCGAATTTGCTCGGCCGGAAGCCCAAACGCCAAAACCAGTGCGTCGCGCACAATGCCGGGCACTTGCGTCGCCGAATGCAGCGTCAGTGCGTCATGGGCGGAATCGTATTCGGCAAGGCAAGCCCGCGGCTCCATGGCGACGGTGGTTTTGCGCCGCATGCGGAAGCGGCCCTGCACGCGGAAGGCCGCCGCGGAAAATGCCGCGTCGACGTCGCCGCGCTTGAATTCGCGGCTCACCAGCACGTTGGTGCCGGCTTCCTCATGCAAGAGCGCCGCGCCGGGTCGGGCCGCTGCTTCCGCGTCAACGATCGGCGGCAGCTTCTCGTAATCGATGCTGATGCGTTCGAGCGCGTCCTCGGCCTGATAGCGGCTCGCGGCAACGACGCCAATCACCGGCTCGCCGACATAGCGCACCTTGCCGCGCGCAAGCGGGATAATCGGTGTGGCGTAATAGTTCGGCATCTTCGAAATTGCGACCAGCGGCTTCACGCGCTCGGCCAAATCTTCGGCGGTGAACACCGCGACGACGCCGGGTGCGGCGCGCGCCGCTGCACAATCGATCGCGCGAATCCGCGCATGCGATTGATCGCTGCGGCGGAAGGCGACGTGCAACATTCGAGCCGGATGCCGGTCGTCGGTAAACGCGCCGCCGCCGGTGAGGAGCCGCGGATCCTCCGTGCGCTTGATGCGCGCGCCGATGATCTTCGGCCGGGTATAGATTTCCGGCGCGCTAGTCATAAGCGTCGGCGCCCTTGCGCAAAGTTGCCCATTGCGCGGCGTCGTGGCCGCACAGCACGGTGGCGCCTTGTGCCTCGATGCGGCGGACCTCGGCGAGCGACTTGGTCAACGCCTCGGGATCGATTGTATTGCGCGGAATGACCCCGGTATCGAGCGTCGAGCGCAGGCTGACGGTGTCGGACGCCAGGAGAAACGTTCCGGATTTCTCCAGCGCGACCAGCGCGCCGGTCGTGCCGGGCGTGTGACCGGGCAGAGGAATGAGCACAATGCGTCCGTCACCGAACAGGTCGCGCTCGCCGGCAAGCGCATCGAGCGGGCCGGGCGGCGTCCACTCGCTGGCGAGATAGCCCAGCCGCTCGGCTTGCGGGGTGCGGGCGGCTTCGAGTTCCCTGGCATGGATGACGAATGTCGCGCGGGTAAAGAAGGCGTTGCAGCCGCAATGGTCGGCGTGCAAATGCGAGCACACCACCACGTCGACATCGTCGCAGCGAAGGCCGGTCGCTGCCAGTGCGCTGACAACGTCCTCACCCGGCTTGCTTACCGGTTTCATGACTTTGGTGAGGTTGCCCCAACGCGCCTGCGCATCTTGCACCGCCGCAGGATGAATGCCGGTGTCGAACAGCACGTTGCCCTGGGCGTGACGCAACACGATGGCGGAGACCGGCACGTCGAGGGTCTGGTCACGCGGCGCGGCAGCGTCGTACATCGTCTTGCGCACCCGCAAGCACCCGCCGGACAGGACATGCATTTTCATTTTGTTTTTCCCCGGCTCTCGCCCGGCCGAAATTTTCTAATCATCCAGCAGCGCCACGCAGCGCGTCCAGCCGGCGGAAGCGGCGTGTATTTTCACCGGAAAACAGCAGACCTTGAAGCCGAACGACGGCAATCGATCGAGGTTGGCCAGTTTTTCCATATGGCAATAGCCGATCTCGCGGCCGGCTTTGTGGCCTTCCCAAATCAGGCTGGCGTCGCCGGTCTCGGCAAAACGCTTGCGGGTAAATGAAAATGGCGCGTCCCAGCTCCAGCCGTCAGTGCCGGTGACGCGCACG
>JASHSY010000132.1 GCA_030040825.1 Xanthobacteraceae bacterium | reverse complement strand
CGCGCCCCAAAGGCGAACTCGGCAGCGGCTACCATTTCGCTAACTAACCCTAGCACAGTCGCGTCGCGGCGGCATGCATTGCTAACCGTCTGCGGGTGACTATATTCCGACCGAATTCTGCGGGCCCCTTGGGGCCCGCAACAATTTAACACGGTCCCGATGAATCTGCGCAACATCGCCATCATTGCTCACGTCGACCACGGCAAAACCACATTGGTCGATCGGCTGCTGCAACAATCGGGCGCATTCCGCGAGAATCAGCGCGTCGCCGAGCGTGCGCTCGATTCCAACGATCTCGAACGCGAACGCGGCATCACCATACTCTCCAAGGTCACGTCAATTCTGTGGCAGGACATCCGCATCAATATCGTCGACACGCCGGGCCACGCCGATTTCGGTGGCGAGGTCGAGCGCATCCTCGGCATGGTTGACGGAGCGCTGGTGCTGGTTGATGCCGCCGAAGGTCCCTTGCCGCAAACCAAGTTCGTGGTCACTAAAGCGCTGAAGGTCGGATTAAAGCCAATTGTCATCATCAATAAGGTCGATCGGCCGGACGCGCGTCCGCGCGAAGTCGCCAACGAGGTGTTCGACCTGTTCGCAGCACTCGATGCCAGCGAAGAGCAGCTCGATTTTCCGATCCTCTATGGTTCTGCCAAGCAGGGTTGGATGGCCGCCGATCCGGCCGGGCCGAAAGAGCTGGGTATGGCGCCGCTTTTCGATCTTATTGTTCGGCACGTCGCGCCGCCGGCCGTCGAGGATGGGCCGTTCCGCATGCTGGGGACAATCCTCGAAGCCAATCCCTATCTCGGCCGCATCGTGACCGGCCGGATTTTTTCGGGCTCGATCAAATCCAATCAGACCATCAAAGTGCTCGATCGCCACGGCGCCCTGATCGAGGAAGACCGCGCGACCAAGATACTCGCCTTTCGCGGCCTGGAGCGGACACCGATCGATGAAGGCTTCGCCGGCGACATCATCTCCATTGCCGGCCTGCCGGAGGCGACCGTCTCACATACCTTGTGCGCGCTGGAGGTGACCGAGCCGCTGCCGGCGCAACCGATCGATCCGCCGACACTGGCGATGACCTTCCGCATCAATGATTCGCCGCTGGCCGGCACCGAGGGCGACAAGGTGCAGAGCCGGGTTATCCGCGAGCGCCTACTGCGCGAGGCGGAAGGCAACGTCGCGTTGCGCATTTCCGAATCGACGGAAAAAGATTCCATGGAAGTCGCCGGCCGCGGCGAGTTGCAACTCGGCATCCTGATCGAGACCATGCGGCGGGAGGGATTCGAGCTCTCGGTTTCGAGGCCCAAAGTCCTGTTTCAGCATTCGCCGACCGGCGAATTGCTTGAGCCGATCGAGGAGGTCGTTATCGACGTCGATGAGCAGCACGCCGGCGTAGTCGTGCAGAAGCTCGCCGAACGCAAAGGCGAGATGGTCGAGATGCGCCCTTCCGGCGGCGGGCGCGTCCGCCTGATCTTTTACGCGCCGACGCGCGGACTGATCGGCTATCACGGCGAGCTGTTGACCGACACGCGCGGCACCGCGGTGATGAATCGCGTGTTTCACGCTTATGGATCGCACCGCGGCGACATTGTCGGCCGGCGCAATGGCGTGCTGCTCTCGACCGATCAGGGCGAGGCGGTCGCTTACGCCATGTGGAATCTGGAGGATCGCGGCCCGATGATGATCGAACCGGGCTGGCGGGTTTATCGCGGGATGATTGTGGGCGAGCATACCCGCGGCAACGACCTCGAAGTCAACGTCCTCAAAGGCAAAAAGCTGACCAACATCCGCACCCATGCCAAAGATGAGGCAATCCGCCTCACTCCGCCGATTAGAATGACTCTGGAAAAAGCGCTGGCTTATATTGAGGATGACGAATTGGTCGAGGTCACCCCAAAATCAATTCGGCTGCGCAAGAAGCTGCTCGATCCCAACGAGCGCAAGAAAAACGAACGGCGCAAGGAAGCCGAACGAGTCTCGTGATTCGCTGCGCGAATGGCGGACAACCGCCACGGCTGCCGCCCCCATCAAATCTGGCAATATTATTCTCCAACCGTGTCGCTGGTGCAACAGCCGCACAGATTGTGGTGGGAGCAGTCTTTTTTGCCGTCAATGGATTGGACCGGCGACAGCGTTCCGTTAATAATCCTCCGCGTCAGTGTGTCGTGAATTGCAGGACTTGAAGGCCGAACAATCGCTTGCTTTGATCTCGCCATGAGCACCGTCCTTATCGAAATTCGCCGCGCCAAACCGCACGATGCCGGTTCGGTCGCAGACGCGCACGATGAGGCGTGGCGGACGGCATACCAAGGCATTATTCCGGGCGCGGAGTTGGAGCGCCTGATTAACCGACGCGGACCAGCGTGGTGGGATTCGGCAATTCGCAAGGGCAGCCGCATTGCTCTTCTTCAGTTTGGTGAGAAAGTCGCCGGCTACGCCAATTATGGCCGCAATCGCGCGCGCAGCCTGCATTACGACGGCGAGATCTACGAGCTTTATCTGCGGCCCGAATATCAAGGGCTTGGTTTTGGCCGCCGGCTGTTCACTGCGGCGCGCCGCGATCTGGTGCAAAGCGGATTGAAATCGCTGATCGTGTGGGCCCTGTCGGAAAACGACACTGCGATCGAGTTCTACCGCGCGCTCAGCGGCAAAACCGTGGCTCGTTCGTCGGAGAAATTCGGCACGCGGGTACTCGATAAAGTCGCGTTTGGCTGGAACAGCTGACGCTGCCGCCTCGCCGGCTATACGCCACCGCGGATTAACTCGGCGAGAAACGGCAAGATTACCCACTGAATGAATAAAATGACGATCCACGCCACGATCGGCGAGATGTCGATTCCGCCGAGATTCGGCAGCCGATTCCGGATTGGCCGCAATACCGGCTCGGTGATCCGATACAGAAATTCGACAATCCCACGTACGACCGGATGCCGCGTATTGACGATGTTGAATGCGAGCAGCCAGCTCAGAATCGCCCAGGCGATGAGCACATAGATGTATAGCGTCAGCAGGAAGCTGATGAAGCCCAAGATACTGAGCAGAAGGGAAGCCATTCTTTGCGCCCCGCGCTAGCGTGCAGCCTGTGCACGTTTAACGGGCTTGCTTGCGGCAAACAAGCCGTCGCGTGCTTAGCACGAATGGGTATCCGGCCGGCCATTGACAGCTTTAGGCGACGGCCCTAAATGCCCCCCACTCGCCAAAAGGCCGGCTCAATTCGAACCGGCCGATGCCGGCGGGGCCGTAGCTCAGTTGGGAGAGCGCCTCGTTCGCAATGAGGAGGTCAGGGGTTCAACTCCCCTCGGCTCCACCAGCCTTCGCTCGTTGCACGAGCTACGGCTCGGCAGGCCGGGTTACCGAACCTGCTTTTTCATTTTCACACTTCGGTTCATCATATTCGCGACTTAAATAGACTAATGTGATCCCGAGGGCGACCCGAAAGGATCAACCAGGCACAGGCATGCGATCGATCTTGGTAGGGCTGATATTAATGGCATTCTGGCTTGGTGCTGCGGCGCCTGCCGCAGCGGCGAACGTGCCGTGCGGCGGC
>JASHSY010000005.1 GCA_030040825.1 Xanthobacteraceae bacterium | reverse complement strand
CCACCGCAATCGTCAAACTGCCCGGCACGCGGATGATCGACATCTACCTGCGCTGCGAGAAGGCGCCGAACGGCGCACCCGATTGCGAGACGGCAGCCGCCAATGCCTGCCGCGCCAAGGGCTTCGGCGGCGGCCATCCGCTCGACGTGCGTACCGAGGAGAAATGCGACGCCGCCACGCTTGCCAGCGGTGTGCCCCCGGAGCAGCGCAACTGTCCAGTCGAGACGACGGTCACCCGCGCCATCTGTCAGTGATCCTGGAAAAGGCACTTGCCGCGATGATGTCGAAAGAAGACCGCAACAAGGCCGCCGACATTCTCATGGCTGCGGAAAAGGCGCGCAAGCAGGCGGTGCAGATTTCCAAGACCTGGCCCGACATCACCATGGACGACGCTTACGCGATCTCAACCGAGGTCGCCAACCGCAAGATCGCTGCCGGCGCCAAGCTGATCGGCCACAAGGTTGGACTGACCTCGAAAGCGATGCAGCGGTCCTCGCAGATCGACGAGCCGGATTACGGCCACCTGCTCGACTCGATGATGATCGCCGACGGCGCTCGCGTGCCGCACGAGAATTTCTGCCTGCCGCGGGTCGAGATCGAGCTCGCATTCATCCTCGGCCAACAATTACGCGGTCCGGGCATCGGCCTCACCGACGTGTTACGCGCAACCGAATATGTCGTGCCGGCGATTGAGGTGGTCGATGCGCGGCTACAGGACCCGCGCAAAATTTTCGACACCATCTCCGACAACGGCGCTGCTGCCGGCATTGTCGTCGGCGGTCGCCCGGTGAAGCCTCTCGACCTCGATCTGCGCTGGGTCGGCGGCATCATGTATCGCAACGCCGAGATCGAGGAAACCGGCGTTGCCGCCGGCGTGCTCGGTCATCCGGCGCTTGGCGTCGCCTGGCTTGCCAACAAACTTGGGGCGCACGGCGTCGCGCTCGAGCCCGGCCACCTGGTGCTCGCCGGCTCGTTTACCCGCGTGGTGTTCGCCAGGAAGGGCGACACTTTGCACGCCGACTTCGGATCGCTCGGCGGCATCGCGCTGCAATTTGTTTGATCTTCTTCTCCCTCTCCCCGCAGGCGGGGAGAGGGTTGGGGTGAGGGGCTTTTCCGCAACGCCCAGAATCGCGGTAGCGCCCCCTCACCCGGATCGCCTCGCAATCCGACCTCTCCCCGCAAGCGGGGAGAGGTGTTGCGCACGCCTTGCCCCCGCGCAATCATAGTCCCGGGGACGTAACGCGCGGGTCGGTCGTGCTGGCGTGGAATTTTAAGTGCTGGGTGTTCGCCGCCGCGGCGGTGATCGTGCCGGCAACGCTCTTGCACGCGGCGTTACCGACCGAGCCCGACATATCCGGTCCCACATCTTATGCCGGCCAGCTTTTGGTGGCGTCGCCCGCGTTGCGCCAGCCGGCGTTCGATCACGCCGTCATCCTCATCGCCAAGCACAGCCGCGACGGCGCGCTCGGCATCGTTATCAATCGGCCGCTCGGCACGCGCCCGATGGCCGAGATTTTGACGGCGTTCGGCGCCGACGCCAAAGGCATCACCAAATCGGTGCGCGTCTTTGTTGGCGGCCCGGTCGATCCCAATGTCGGCTTTGTCGTGCACAGCGCCGACTACCGCTTGCGGGACACCCTCGATATCGACGGCAAGGTTGCGGTCACCAGCGGCCCTGATGTGCTGCACGACATCGCGCTCGGCAAAGGGCCAAGCAAAAGCCTGGTCGCCTTCGGATATGCCGGCTGGGCGCCCGGACAACTTGAGGACGAACTCAGTCACGGCGTCTGGCTGACACTGCCGGAGGATCCGGCACTGGTGTTCGATACGGATCGGGACAAGCTCTGGGCCGACGCAATGGTGCGGCATAAATCCCTCCGGTGATTCACTCCTTCTCCCCGCCCGCAGGGAGAGGTGAGAAAGCAACGCCGGGGCACTTTGCGGCGCATCCCGCCCATGTCGAACGCCGCGTTGACTTAGGCCCCCGGCGGCATAGATTCAGGCTGTTCCGAGGGGAGCTCCCAGGAGGGAGCTGAGAAACCGCCGCCGGGCCGCGGGGCCCGCAACCGCGACAAACCCTTTGAACCTGATCCGGGTCATGCCGGCGAAGGGACAGGAATAAGTCATGTCGCCCCGCCAAAACCGTCGCCCGACTTGTCGGCCCGCTGTTGCCGGCAATCGCGCGTGGCGTGCTGTTGAACCGGGTGACCTTTGCCGCTGCTAGCGGCGCTGAGGCTTATGGCAAAGCGCATGATCCCGAAAAGTGGAAGCCGGTTTTCGCATAAGATCATGCGTAAAATGCAGTAGGTGCAACGATGAACAAGCAATTGGCGCAATCCGATCTCGCCACGCCGAAAGTCACCACCGGACCGATTGCCGGCTCGCGCAAGATTTATGTGCGGCCCGATGCGGCGCCCGAGCTGAAAGTGCCGCTGCGCGAGATTCCGCTCGATGCGTCGTCCGGCGAGCCACCGTTTCCGGTCTACGATCCGTCCGGGCCCTACACCGATCCCGATATGACGCTGGACGTGGAGAAGGGCTTGCCGCGCACGCGTCTTGAGTGGGTGAAGGAGCGCGGCGGCGTCGAGGAATACCAAGGCCGGCCGATCCAGCCGGTGGACAACGGCAACGTCACCGGCAAACACCTCGCCCGCAATTTCCCCAATACGCCGCAGCCGATGCGTGCGTCTTCTCCCTCTCCCCGCGCAGCGGGGAGAGGTGAAACTGGGTCGCACCCCCTCACCCAGCTCGAATGGGCGCGGGCCGGCGTCATCACCAAGGAAATGATCTACATCGCCGAGCGCGAAAATCTC
>JASHSY010000131.1 GCA_030040825.1 Xanthobacteraceae bacterium | reverse complement strand
ACAAAGGCGGCTTGCAGCGACGGCTCTACGCGCGTCACTTTCGCCAGATAGATGTTGCCTCTTAGTTGCTTGCGTTGTGCGGATTCAAAATCGAATTCCTCGACGCGGTTGCCGCGCAAGACGACCACCCGGGTTTCCTCCGGGTGCGTCGCGTCGATGAGCATTTTGTTGGCCATTGGTATTTCTCGTATAGGCAGGCGCGCCGCGCACTCCGCGCCGTAGCGGCGGAAGACGGTGGGACGCTCCTTGTTCGGTGAAGGAAACGGATCGGAAACTCCAGGCACGGCGAGCAGCTCTCGTCCCGCCGGACAGCAGGCGTCGCGTGAACGCCATCGTCCAGAACCGATCGAACCTGTCGCGCCTCGAACATGAACTCCAAACCGCGGTGAACGGCGGCGAGACGCCGCCGTGATTAGTCTGAGACTGGCGGTATCGGTGGCGCCGCTTCGGAGGCATATCGATTGCCCCATCCACGCGCGTCGCTCGTCGGCCCCGGCTGCCCTGTTCCTTGAGGGTATCGGCGTTCGCTTGGTCGTCCGCGTCGCGCTTCTCGGCGCCGGAGCGGATCGAAAGCGGCGTCCACCTTCGCTCCCGCATTCGAGAGCCGTCGTGGCGGACGTGCCGGATGCCCTGACGGGACACAACCGGAACCTTTGGCCGTCAGCCCTATCTTCTTAAGGCCGCAGATACGGAATTGGCAAGCCGGCTGTTCGGGTTCGGGCTAAGGAACCTGACCATCAGCATGGGCCGCGCTCCGCGTGCATACCCGTAAGTAGGTGGTTAAGTTTCGGTTAACCGCGCGTGCCTAATGGAGTAAGACGGGGCGCGGGGGCTGAAAACCGATGGCGATCCGGACGGCGAGCTGGGTTTTCCTCGGGTTCCTTTTCGCCACGGCCGCTTCGGCCGCCGAGCGTCCCGCAACCCCGCCGAGCGCCGCCGATTCGTTTCCGGTCGCAACCGCCGCACGGCTTGGCGGCGATGAGTCGCAAACACGCTTTGTGATGGATTTTACCCGGAAGATCGATCTGCGGGTGTTTACGCTGGCTGATCCCTACCGGGTTGTCGTCGATATTCCGCAGGTGGCGTTTCAGCTGCCGCCGAAAACGGGCGAGAGCGGTCGCGGCCTGATCAAGGCGTTTCGCTTTGGGCTGGTCATGCAGGGCGGCTCACGAATTGTGTTCGATCTCACCAAGCCCGCCCGCATCGAAAAGGCGTTTGTGGTCGACGCAACCGACGGTGCGCCGGCGCGTCTGGTGCTCGATTTCGTCCTCAGCGATCGCGAAAGTTTTCTGCGCCGAAGTGCAGCCGAGGCCGTCGCGGGCCGCGCTGGCTTGCCGCAGGCGAATAGCGGCGTGGCCAGAGGCGGCGATCCGCGTCCTCTCGTCGTCCTCGATCCCGGCCACGGTGGGCTCGATACCGGCACCAAAGGACCGCATGGCGAGGAGGAGAAGGACATCGTGCTCGATTTTGCCCAGCGCCTGCGCGAGCGGATCGAAAAAGCCGGAAAATACCGGGTACTGATGACGCGCACCGACGATACATTCGTACCGCTCGCCGACCGTGTGCGGATGGCACGCGACGCAGGCGCGGCGCTCTTTGTTTCCATTCACGCCGATTCGCTGCCGCATGGCGAGGGCGACGCGCGTGGCGCGAGCATCTACACGCTCTCGGAGACAGCGACCGATTCCGAGGCTGCGCGGCTCGCCGAAAAAGAGAACCGCGCTGACGTGATCGCCGGCGTCGATCTCAAATCCGAGCCGGACGACGTTGCTGGCATCCTCATTGACCTCGCCGAACGGGAGACCAAAAGCTACTCTGTCCAGTTTGCCCATAAATTAGCGGGTGAGATGAAGGGGGTAACGCGGTTGCATAAGACGCCTCTGAAATCAGCCGGCTTCCGTGTACTGAGGGCGCCGGACGTGCCTTCGGTGCTGGTCGAGCTCGGCTACGTTTCCAATCGAGAGGACCTGCACTCGCTGTTGTCGGACTCTTGGCGCAACCACACGGCGGAAGCGATGGCGCAAGCGATCGATTCTTATCTTGGCAGTCATGCTGTTGGCGCCCGCGCCGGCACGAATTAGCGGCCGGAAGCGGTCCCCGGCGGCCTCAGTTTGAACAAAAAACGGAGCGACGACGCTGTAATGTGGATCGGGGGGGTGCGGACACTGCAGTACGTGGCGTCACGGCTCGTTTCCGGATCGCGTTGCTTTAAGCTGCCTGTTGCGCTTGTTGCCGGCAACGGACGTTGGCGATGAAGATTTTGCTGCGGTTTCTTGGCTTTCTGTTCGCGGCGGGAACGATTGTGTTCCTTGTCGGGGTGGCCGGGACCGCCGCGGTGATCTGGCATTTCTCCAAGGATCTGCCCGACTATTCCCAGTTGAAGAACTACGAACCGCCGGTGATGACACGCGTGCACGCGGCCGACGGTTCGCTGCTCGCCGAATATGCCGACGAGCGTCGTCTTTATCTGCCGATCCAAGCAGTTCCGAAGCTGGTCATCAACGCTTTCATCGCTGCAGAAGACAAGAGCTTCTATCAGCATCCGGGCGTCGACATTACCGGCATTGCGCGCGCTGCGTTGCTGTACGTGGAAAATTTCGGCAGCAGCCGCCGGCCGCAGGGCGCTTCGACCATCACCCAGCAGGTGGCGAAGAACTTCCTGCTGAACAATGAAGTATCGATCACCCGTAAGATCAAGGAAGCGCTGCTGGCGCTGCGCATCGAGCGCGCCTATTCGAAAGACAAGATCCTGGAGCTTTATCTCAATCAAATTTATCTGGGTCTCGGTGCCTACGGCGTTGCCGCCGCCTCGCTGCTTTATTTCGACAAGTCGGTGCATGAACTGACCATCGCCGAGGCCGCTTATCTTGCCGCGCTGCCGAAGGGCCCGAACAATTACAATCCATTCCGCCGGCGTGAAGAAGCAATTGCGCGAAGGAATTACGTCATCGACCGCATGATGGAGGATGGCTTCATCACCGCCGATGCGGGCAACAAGGCCAAGAAGGAACCGCTTAACATCGCTGTGCGCCCGACCGGCGCCCATACCTTCGAGGCCGAATATTTTGCCGAAGAAGTGCGCCGTTACATCTTCGAGAATTACGGCGAGAAGAAGCTGTATGAAGGCGGCTTGTCCGTGCGCACCACACTCGATCCGAAGCTGCAGGCAATTGCGCGCAAGGCCATGGTCAACGGACTGGTCAACTTCGACGAAAGCCAGGGATGGCGCGGGCCCGTCACACGGATCGACATCGCCGGCGACTGGGGGGTCGCGCTGGCGGACGTGAAATCGCTGTCCGACGTCGATCCCTGGCGGCTCGCCGTGGTGCTTGATGTCAACGACCAGTCAGCGCGTATCGGTCTGCAGCCGCCGCGCGATCAGGGTGGCAACATCGTCAAGGCGCGCGAGATCGGCATTCTGCCGCTGGATGGGGTGAAGTGGGCAAAGCCGGCAACCGGCCCAAGCAAGCCAATCAAGTTTGTCACCCAAGTGCTTTCGCCTGGCGATGTTGTCTATGTCGAGCCGGCGAAGGAGCAGGGCCAATTCCGACTGCGCCAGGTGCCGGAAATTTCCGGCGCTATGGTTGTCATGGACCCGCACACCGGCCGCGTATTGGCGATGGTAGGCGGTTTTTCCTACGACCAAAGCCAGTTCAACCGCGCTACTCAAGCGCTGCGCCAGCCTGGCTCGTCGTTTAAGCCGATTGTTTACGCAGCCGCGATCGACAACGGCTACACGCCGTCGACGATCGAGCTTGACGCCCCGATCGAAATCGACACCGGCCAGGGCGGCGGCGGCGTATGGCGGCCGGAAAACTATGGCGGCAAGTTTTACGGGCCTTCGACTTTGCGTTTCGGTCTCGAAATGTCGCGCAACGTCATGACGGTGCGGCTCGCCCAGGACATCGGCATGCCGTTGATCGCCGAATATGCCAAACGGTTTGGCGTATACGACAATCTGCCGCCCTACCTGTCGTATGCGCTTGGTGCCGGCGAAACCACCGTGCTGCGCATGGTCACCGCCTATTCGATGCTCGACAATGGCGGGCGGCGGGTAAAGCCGACGCTGATCGATCGCATCCAGGACCGATATGGTCACACGATCTACAAGCACGATCAGCGTGAGTGTATCGGCTGCGATGCGGATTCCTGGCACAACCAGCCGGAGCCGACGCTGATCGATCACCGTGAGTTGGTGATCGATCCGATGACCGCCTATCAAATCACCTCGATGATGGAAGGCGTGGTGCAACGCGGCACCGCAACCGTCTTGCGTGACGTGGGCAAGCCGATCGCCGGTAAGACCGGCACCACCAACGAAGAGAAGGATGTATGGTTCATCGGCTATTCGCCCGACATCGTCTGCGGCGTCTATATGGGTTACGACAAGCCGCGCCATATCGCGCGGCTGGCGACCGGCGGACATTTGGCCGCGCCGGTGGTGCGCGATTTCTTCAAAGTGGCGCTGGCCGACAAGCCGCCGATTCCATTCCGCGTACCACCCGGCATCAAACTCATCCGGGTCGATGCGAAGACCGGTGTGCGCGCCACGCCCGGCGATACGCACGTGATCCTTGAAGCTTTCAAGCCCGGTACAGCGCCGCCCGACGGTAACGGCGTTCTCGGGGCCGAGGCGGGCATCGGCGGAAGCGCAGGCCAGATGTCGATTTCACCGGATTCGGCGGCTGGCGCCGTGCGAACCGGCACCGGCGGCCTTTACTGAGAATAGGAAACAGTCATCGGCAATCAGGCAGCAGGCGATTTTAAACGCCAGTGTGCGATCATTGACAGTCGATGCCTGACACCTGATATCTGACGCCTGAAATGCGCGCTGAAATCGAGAGCATCGTCGCCGACATCAAGCAGTCCGCCGGGCTGCTGAGGAGGCATCTTTGACGTCGATAAAGCGCGCGCGCGGCTTGCCGAGTTGAACCGGCAGGCCGAAGATTCCAGCCTTTGGAGCGATCCGCAGCGCGCCAGCCGCGTGATGCAGGAGCGTACCGCGCTCGACGACCAGCTTAACGCGCTCTCCCGCATCGACCAGGAGCTCGACGATCAGCTTACCTTGATCGAGCTTGGCGAGGCTGAGAACGACCAAAAGACAATTGCGGAAGCCGAGACCGCGCTGCGCAAACTCAAGCTTGAGGTCGCGCGCCGCGAACTGGAAGCGCTTTTATCCGGCGAGGCCGACGCGAACGACGCCTATCTCGAAGTGCACGCCGGCGCCGGCGGCACCGAAAGTCAGGATTGGGCTTCGATGCTGCTGCGCATGTATGTGCGATGGGCCGAGCAGCACCGCTTCAAGATCGAGTATGTCGAGGAGACACAAGGCGAGGAGGCCGGGATCAAATCCGCCACCATCGAAGTCAAGGGCCACAATGCCTATGGCTGGCTCAAGACCGAAAATGGCGTTCACCGGCTGGTGCGCATTTCGCCTTTCGACGCCAACGCGCGCCGCCACACCTCCTTCGCCAGCGTCACCGTCTATCCGGTGGTCGATGATCGCATCAATATCGAAATCAAAGAGTCCGACGTGCGCGTCGACACGATGCGCGCTGGCGGCGCTGGCGGTCAGCACGTCAACAAGACGGAATCGGCAATTCGGCTGACGCACATCCCGACCAATATCGTTGTGGTGTGCCAGGACGATCGTTCGCAGCATCGGAATCGTTCGCGCGCCTGGCAGATGCTCCGCGCCAAGCTTTACGAGGCCGAGCTCAAGAGACGCGAAGCAAAGGCGGCCGCCGATCAGGCTGCTAAGACCGATATCGGCTGGGGTCACCAGATCCGTTCTTACGTGCTGCAGCCGTATCAGATGGTGAAAGATCTGCGCACCGGCGTGTCGACTTCGAATACCGGCGGCGTGCTCGACGGTGACGTCGATCAGTTCATGGAAGCAGCGCTGGCGCAAAAGGCGTTCGGCGTGGAGGCGAAGAACGTCGAAGACGTGGAATAGAGTGCTGCCTCACGTCGCGTAGCGGTAAGCGCCACCGGCATCGAGCGCGCGCCGGTAAGCCGGCCGCGCGTGGATGCGCGCGAGAAAATCCATCAGCTTCGGCCGGGTATGGTCGAGCCCGGCGCGGTCGCGGGCGGCTTCCAATGGAAAGCTCAACATCACGTCGGCGGCCGAGAGCTGCGCGCCGAGAAACCACGGCTTGCCGCTCAATTCGTTTTCCAAATAATTGAGATGCAGCTTGATCTGCGATTTGACGAACGGGCGTGCCGGATATCCCAGCAATCCGAGCCGATCGACAATCAGCTTGAGCAACAGCGGTGGCATCAGGGAGCCTTCCGCGTAGTGCAGCCAGTATTTGTATTGCCAGTACAAATCGGAATTGTGTGCTGGCGCCAGCGCCGGGCCGTAGCGATCGACCAGATATTCGACGATCAGTCCGGTCTCGGCGAATGTTTTGCCGTCATCTTCGATCACTGGGGATTTACCGAGCGGATGTACCCGCCGCAATTCTTTTGGCGCCAGCATGGTTTTCGGGTCGCGTTCGTAGCGCACCACTTCGTATGGCGCGCCGATCTCTTCGAGCAGCCACAAAATGCGCTGACTGCGCGAATTGTTCAGGTGATGAACCCTGACCATGCCGGGCGAATGTACGAAGCGAGCGGTCAAAAAGCGAGGTGGACGCGCGCCTCGCAGACCTTATCCGCCGCTGAGATGGGCGCCCGCGTTGAGGAATCTCTGCGGATCGACGGCTTCGCCGTCGATCCGCGTTTCGTAATGCAAATGTGGGCCGGTGGAGCGGCCGGTCGAACCCATGCGGCCGACAACCTGACCGATACGAATCTTGTCGCCGACATTGACGTCGATTTGCGAGAGGTGCCCGTATCGGGTTGCCAGCCCGTTGCCGTGATCGATCTCCACCATCTTGCCGTAGCCGCCGCTCCAGCTGGCATTGGTCACGGTGCCCGCCGCGGTCGCATGCACCGGTTCGCCTATCTCGCCGCGGAGGTCGACGCCGGTGTGCATCGCCGCAATGTGGAGGAACGGGTCGACGCGCACGCCGAAGGTGGAGCTGACTTCGAGTTCGCCGGGGATCGGCTTGCGGATTGGCACAAAAACCAGGCTGCGGCTGAGCTGTTCGGCCTGCGCGCGCGCGACATGCACACGAGCGAGCGTGCGTTCAAAGTTGTTGCCTTCACCCGGTAACTTGACCGGAACGAAAGGACCGCCGGTGCCGCCCACGGGCGCATCGAGCTTAAGTCCAACTTCGGCCAATACGCCGCGCAGCTTGCGCGCCTTAGCTTCGTAGCGTTCCTGCATCGCCGCCAGCGTGGCGGTCTGACGGCGGTCGACGCGATCGAGTGAGATTTCAATCCGCGAAAGCTTGGTGCTGATGTCGCCGCTCTTGCCGCGGCCAGGGGCCAATTCGCGCTCAAGCGACGAGCGCCGATCGTGCGCCTGCGGCGCCGTCAATCCCTCCGCTGCCGGCCGTGAACTCCGCAACGATCCGGTCGGCGTATCGATCATGCCAACCAGCGCCGCGGAGCGGGACTCCAGCGTCGACTGCCGGCGCACTAAATCTTCGAGCTTTTGTTCGAATTGCTCCTGATCGAGCAACTGCCGGCTGGTGGTTCGATCGATACGGGCGCGCAATTCGGCGATCCGATCCTCGTAGGCGTATTGCTGCTCGGCTTGGCGCGCAATCAGACCCTTGAGTAGATCGTCGCGGAAGGCAAAATAGGTCGCGGTCGTTACCGACCAGCCGGCCATGATCACTGCGGTGCCGACCCCAATCCAGAATGCGACGGGACCAAGCCGGATCTGCCGTCCCGCATGAGCGATCGTGTAGCCTCCGCTCGCGGGCTCGCGGCGCTCATTGCGTTTGATCGGTTCGGTATGCGCGCCATGGCGCGCTACCTGCCGCCGCTCCGCTCCTCTCCAGCCCGACATCGACGCTCCCACACCGGTGGTCCGGTTTCGGCCGCACCAAGCCGGGGATTTGAGCGGCGTATGGTTAATTTTGTGGAAATTGCCGCCGACATTTTGCGGTAATGGGTAAATGTTTCGGCAACTTAGCGGTCGTCGCGGCGCAAAAATTCAGAGCGCTTTGGCCGCTGCTAAAACCATTTCCGCGTGTCCGGCGACCGAGACTTTTGGCCAAATTTGTGCAACGCGCTGATCGGTGCCGATCAGGAATGTCGTTCGCACGATGCCCATGAATTTCCGCCCATAAAGGGATTTTTCCTGCCACACCCCATACGCCTCAAGCATCCGGCGTTTTTCGTCGGAGCCAAGCGCAATCGAAAGCTTATGTTTAGCCTTGAACTTGTCTTGCGCCGCCACGGGATCGGCAGAAACGCCAAGGATGTCGGTGTCGGCCTTCGCAAACGCGCCCTTAAGCCGCGAAAAATCCATCGCTTCCCTGGTGCAGCCGGGTGTGTCGGCCCGCGGATAAAAAAACAATACGAGCTTCTTGCCGGCGAAGTCGGTCAGCGCGAGTGCGCCACCGCCATCGCGGGGAAGCGTGAATGCCGGGGCTTTTGTCCCGACGTCGGGTTTGCGGGCCATGTGCCTTCCTTTCGACGCTTTCGAAGGTTCATTTCCACCGAGATTACGCGCATGCGCTGAGGGGGTCGATATTGCGGGCCTTGGTGGTGCCGTGGGGTGGCGTGATCGGCGCGGAATCTCCTAAACTGGGCAGGCACCGGTAAGAATTCCGCTCAAAATCGCTCTGGAACCAAAGTCGCGGCGGACGAGGGGACGCCCAGCGGCATGACGAACCAGCACAGGCAGCGCGCGGTACCTCCGCGATGGCGATCGATCGTTCCGCTGCGTCGGCCCGCCCGTGCGCCTTTGGCAAATGACCCCGGTCGGCGTAGTCGCGGTCCTGGCGCTCTTTTTCGCATGAGCGCGTTTTTTGCGCGCCAGCGGCGCTGGATCAAGCGTGCTGCGATCGGCTTGGGTGCGCTTGCCGGTCTTGTCGTGCTTGCCGGTGGCGCGTTGTTGTGGCGGCTGTCCGCCGGACCCATTCAGGTTGACATCGTGACACCGTGGCTCGCGTCGGCGATTGAGGAAAATTTCGGCAGCAACCGTCACGTCGAAGTGGGCGGCACCCAGATCGAGCGCACGGCAACGGGAGCCGCCGTGCGCATCCGCGACATCGTGGTGCGCGATTCCGATGGCACGGTGGTCGCGAGCGCGCCCAAGGCCGAGGTTCGTGTCTCCGGGTTGAGCCTGCTCAGCGGTCACATGCGCGCCGAAAGCCTCAATCTCGTCGGTGCCGAGATGGCGGTTCGCATCGAACAGGACGGTGGCGTCACCGTCTTCGCCGGGGCCGACAAGCATCCGATTGCCACCGCGGCAGTGCCGGTGACCGCCGCCGCGACATTGCTTCGCTCGGCGCAGGAGAAAAGGCAGGTCTCCGGTCACGCGACGTCAGCTACGGCGCCGCGCGCCGGCGCCGCCGAAAGCCAGCCGCCCTCGCGGCGCGCCCGCGATGTATTCGCTTCGCTCCTGTCCTGGATCGACGGCATCGGCGAAACCGGCCTCGACGGTCACGATCTGCGCGAACTCGGATTGAAAAACGGCAACCTGACGGTCGATGACCGGCGTACCGGCAAGCACTGGACGTTCCAGGATATCAGCTTGAGCGTCGAACGAACCCATGGCGGCGTCGAAATAACCGTCGGCTCCGACAATCCCGAACGGCCTTGGGGATTAACCGCCGCGGTCACGCCGACCCATCAGGGCTACCGCAAAATTCAACTCGAAGCCCGCCGGGTGTCGCTGAGCGACCTTTTATTGGCGTTCCGCATCGGTGACGGCGGCCTGCAAGTCGACACGCCGTTGTCTGCAAGCTTAACCGGCGAGATCGGGCCGGACGGGTTGCCGCAATCGTTGACCGGCCGCATCGTCGCCGACGCCGGATCGATCGGCGATGCCAATGACGCAGACAACCGCATCAGCATCGAGCGCGCCGAAGTCAAACTGCAATGGGACGCCGAGAACCGCATACTCACGACGCCGTTCCAAATTCTAGCCGGCGGCAACCGGATCACGCTGCTCGGCCGGATCGAGGCGCCCGTGGATCCTGGCGGTCTCTGGCAGTTCAAGGTCGGCGGCGGCACCGTTGTGCTCAATGCCGCCGGTGGCGCCGGCGAACCACTGGTGCTCAACCGCATCGCCATCAGCGGCCGTTACGACGGGACCAAACAGCGGTTGACGCTCGACGAGGGCGACATCGGCAATACCGGCGTCGGCGTTGCGATGTCAGGCAACATGGATTTTGCCGGTGGCAACATTCATCTGGCCGCGGGCGTAGCCGGAACCCGCATGCCGGTCGAGGCGCTTAAGCGCTTGTGGCCGAGCTTCATCACCCCCAAGGTGCGCACCTGGTTCGACGAGCATTTGACGAGCGGCATGGTGGAGCGCATCGTCATCGCGGTGAACTCGCCGCTTGAAAATCTCAAAGCGGGCGGTCCGCCGGTAGCTGATGACGGGTTGTCGATCGAGGCGCTGGCGACAGGCTGTGTGCTGCGGCCGGTCGAAGGCCTGCCGACGTTGCGCGATGCCGACCTCAACGTGCATGTCGCTGGCCGCGATGCCGTCATCTCGCTCGGCAAAGCGATCGCCGATCTGCCTTCCGGTCGCAAGCTCACGCTTACGTCCGGCGTGTTCGAAGTGCCCGATACTGCGCCAAAGGCGCCGCCGGCGCGCGTTCACTTCAGGCTTGAGGGCCTGGTCCCGGCCGCAGCCGAGCTTTTACGCATGGATCGGCTGCGCGAGTTTTCCGATACTCCATTCGATCCCTCGACGGTTCGCGGCAGTTTGAATGCGCAGGTCGCGCTTGGGATGCCGCTGAGGGCCGATCTGCCGCCCGGCTCGACGAATTTCTCAATCGCGGTCGATGCGACAAACTTTTCCGCTGATCGCATGATCATGGGCCAGAAAGTCGATGCAGCGTTGTTAAAGGCCAGTGCCACGCCGCAGGGTTTCCAGCTCAAGGGCGATGTCAAAAT
>JASHSY010000130.1 GCA_030040825.1 Xanthobacteraceae bacterium | reverse complement strand
GTGTTGTTGAGCTGACGAAACGGCCCCTCGAGATATTGCACAAGGACTTGCAGATTGGGCCGGTCGAGCGTGACGCGGCTGGTGAAGGTCTGCCGCACGAGCTTATAGGCCACCGTCATGTCGGCAACGATGATGTCTTTGCCGCTCTCTTTCTTACGTTCGCGCACGGTGAGCGACCGGCAAAGCGGCACGAATTCCGGATAGCGCTCGACGTCGGCGACGAGATCGAACATTTCGGCAGCGGCGTGCCGCACGCGCCGGGTGGTGGACAACTCCGGCATCGATCAGCGCGTCACCCGAGCCGCCTTGAGCCGCGCGAAATCTTCGCCAGCGTGATGCGAGGAGCGCGTCAACGGGCTCGCCGATACCATGGAAAATCCTTTGGCATAGGCGATCGCCTCAAGCGCCTTGAATTCATCCGGCGGCACGAAACGCATCACCGGGTGATGCTTGCGCGACGGCTGCAGATATTGCCCGATAGTGAGGAAATCGACGTCGGCCGACCGCAGGTCATCCATCACCTGCAACACTTCGTTCCGCTCTTCGCCCAATCCAACCATGATGCCGGATTTGGTGAACAATTGCGGATCGAGCGCCTTTGCATGCTGGAGCAATTGCAGCGAGGCGAAGTAGCGCGCTCCCGGACGCACGGTGAGATATTTCGACGGCACGGTTTCGAGATTGTGGTTAAACACGTCGGGCCTGGCCGCCACCACGATGTCGGCGGCACCGGTCTTACGCAGGAAATCCGGCGTCAGCACCTCGATAGTCGTCCGCGGGCAGCGGGCGCGAATAGCCCGGATCACGGCGGCGAAATGAGCGGCCCCACCGTCGTCAAGATCGTCCCGGTCCACCGAAGTAATAACAATATGCGCAAGGCCAAGTTTTGCGGTCGCGTCGGCGACATGCCCCGGCTCGGCCGGATCGAGCGCACCGGGCAACCCGGTCTTGACGTTGCAGAAGGCGCAAGCGCGCGTGCAGGTATCGCCCATGATCATGAAAGTGGCGTGTTTCTTCTCCCAGCACTCGCCGATATTTGGGCAGCCGGCTTCCTCGCACACGGTATGCAGGCCATGCGCGCGCACGATATCGCGTGTCGCCACATAGCCGGGCGACACCGGCGCCTTGACCCGGATCCAGTCGGGCTTGCTTGGGCTCGGCTGGTCCGGCCGGTGCACTTTTTCCGGGTGACGCGGGCGAATCGCAGCACCGACGGTGTCGATCACAACCGGCATGATAGCTCCAAATCGGTCCTTAGTTACTTACGAGTCGTGGCCGGCCTTCGCAAGGCGGAATGCGTTATTCCGCGCGATCAAAGAACATAAGCCTGCAATGACGCCGTCAAATATTCAGCACCCGCCCATACGCATCGAGCACCGCTTCCTTCATCATCTCCGACAGTGTTGGGTGCGGGAACACGGTGTGCATGAGTTCTTCTTCGGTGGTCTCCAGATTCATGGCGATCACGTAGCCCTGGATCAGCTCGGTCACCTCCGCGCCGACCATGTGCGCACCGAGGAGCTGGCCGGTCTTCTTGTCAAAGATCACTTTCACCAGGCCCTGGTCCTCGCCGAGCGCAATCGCTTTGCCGTTGCCGACAAATGGAAAGCGTCCGACGCGGATGTCGAGCTTTTTGTCCTTTGCGGCCTGCTCGGTCATCCCAACCGAGGCGATCTGCGGCGAGCAATAGGTGCAGCCCGGAATGAGCTGTCTGTTCATCGGATGCGGATGTAGGCCCTTGATCGCTTCGACGCAGATCACGCCCTCATGCTCGGCCTTGTGCGCCAACAGCGGCGGACCGGCGACGTCGCCGATTGCGTAAATTCCCGGCACGTTGGTTTTGCACGCGCCGTCGATGACGACGGCCCCCCGGTCGATCTTCACCCCGAGTTTCTCCAGGCCGAGATTCTCGGTATTGCCGACCACGCCGACCGCGGAGATGACACGCTCGGCCGACAGCATCTGTATTCCACCCTTGCCGTCGTCGATAGTCGCGGTGACGCCATCGGCTTTTTTGTCGAGTTTGGTCACCTTGGCGCCGGTGAAAATCCTGATGCCCTGCTTCTCGAAGCTCTTGCGCGCGAAGGCGGCGATCTCGGCATCCTCCGCCGGCAGAATCCGCGGCAGAACCTCGACGACGGTCACCTCGGCGCCAAGCGTGCGGTAGAACGACGCGAATTCGATGCCGATCGCGCCCGAGCCGATAACCAGAAGCGACTTCGGCATGCGGTCGGGCACCATCGCTTCGAAATAGGTCCAGATCAGTTTCTTATCCGGCTCAAGCCCGGGCAGGACGCGCGGACGCGCGCCGGTGGCGATGATGATGTGTTTGGCTTGATAAGCGCCGGGACCGAGCGCGCCTTTAGGCGCGTCGCCCCGACCGGCCTTGACGGTGATTTTGCCGGGCGCGTCGATCGATGCCTCGCCCCAGATCACCGTGACCTTGTTCTTTTTCATGAGGAAGCCGACGCCATCATTGAGACGCTTGGAAACGGCGCGCGAACGCTTCACCACGGCTGAAGGGTCGTATTTCACCTCACCCGCCGACAGGCCGTAATCTTTGGCGTGCTGCAGATAGTGGAAAATTTCCGCCGAGCGCAGCAACGCTTTGGTCGGAATGCAGCCCCAGTTTAGGCACACGCCGCCGAGATATTCGCGCTCGATGATTGCCGTCGAAAAGCCAAGTTGCGCGGCGCGGATAGCGGTGACGTAGCCGCCTGGGCCGGAGCCGATAATGACAATGTCGAATGAATTCTCAGGCATTCCAACCTCGCGGGCCAAAGGCCCAGTTATCCCGCAGCGGCACCATACCGCAACCAGCTGCCGCCGTCGCACATGCTAAAGCGAACCGGCTGGATGTAATGTCGAAACACCGGAAATATGGAGGAGCTGCTGTGATCAGGTTTATCGGGCGCATTGTAGCCGCAATGGCAGCAGCCCTGGTTTTGCCGGCCACCCTCGCCAGCGCCGCCGAGATCAACGTGTACAGTAGTGTCGGCATGCGCGGCGCGCTGGAGCAACTGACGCCCTTGTTCCAGAAGCAGAGCGGCCAGACCCTGGCGCTGACTTGGGGCACCGCCGCCATGCTGACCAAACGCATTGAAGCAGGCGAACCGGCGGACGTAGCCATCCTGACCCGCGACAACATCGATAATTTGAGCAAGCAGGGCAGGATCGCGCCCGGTACTGATGCGACGCTCGCTAAATCCAGCATAGCGATTGCGGTCAAAATCGGTGCCGCCAAGCCGGATATTTCCACCGACGATGGGCTCAAACAGGCGCTGCTGCAGGCAAAATCCATCGCTTACAGCAACCCGGCTTCCGGCGGCGCCAGCGGCGTGTACTTTGCCAAGCTGCTCGAGCGCCTGGGGATTGCCGATCAGATGAAGGCGAAAACCAAATATCCGCCGGCCGGCGGCAATTCCGCTGGCCTTCTCGTCAGCGGCGAAGCCGAGCTCGCCGTTCAGCAAAAGCCGGAGCTGATGAATATTCCCGGCGTCGACATCGCGGGCCTGCTACCAGCCGAT
Organism: Xanthobacteraceae bacterium; assembly: GCA_030040825.1. Lineage (GTDB taxonomy): Bacteria > Pseudomonadota > Alphaproteobacteria > Rhizobiales > Xanthobacteraceae > BOG-931. Next base: position 551 of record JASHSY010000130.1, on the reverse strand, counting down.
CTGAACAAGGTCACGCCATTTGTTGCTGCCGTTCCCGCCGATTCAAAGAACGTCGATGCGGCGAAAGCGCTGATCAAATTCCTGCAGTCCCCCGACGCGGTCAAAGTGCTCAAGGCCAGCGGCTTCAATGTGGACTAACGCCGCGTCACCGGCGCTCAGACATATTGAGCGATGCCATTGCCGAACGACCAATTCGCCGTGGCAACTTCGATCAGATTGATCATGACGTCCTGCGGCTGCATGCCGGGATTTTCGGCGAGAAGCGCGACAATCCGCGCATAGAGCGCTTTTTTCTGATCGACCGTTCGGGTGTCACTCACCGCGATCTGAAGCATGATGAAATCATTGCTGTGGGCGATGCCGAGATAGTTGCGGCTATGAATGAAATTTTCATCGTCGTGCTCGTTCACGACCATGAACCGATCTTCTTCCGGAACGGTGAAAATCTCTCGCAACGCGCGGTAGATGCCGTCGCAGATCGCCTGCTTGTAAGCCGGCGATTTTCCGCGTCGCATGTCAATCCGGACCAGCGGCATCCTTACACCAGCATC
>JASHSY010000129.1 GCA_030040825.1 Xanthobacteraceae bacterium | reverse complement strand
TCTCTACCACGAGGTCGTTGTACTGCGAAACGACTATGTGCGCCCTCTGTCGCACGTGGTTAAACGGCGTTGGCTCCCATTGGCGGGCCTTCGCGCGGTCCAACTGGAGCAGGCGCCGATTGATCCCACCCACCGCAAAAATGACCTTGCCGGCCAAGCGCTTATAAAAGCGGGACATCTCACCCGCTTTTGACGTCTCTTCGATCGCTGATTCAGAACTGGCTAACCGGGGATCCCGGCGAGCCCGGCGTAAAGGGCGGAAAGTTAAAACTGTCGGGCGTGTTCGCCGCACTTGTCGTCAGTCCCAATCCATTACCGGCAAAGAATCCGCCGAGACCCGAACTCGACTGCGTCTGCGACTCACCGCCGCCGCCAACACCAGCTCCCGCGCCAGTGGCGGCAAGTTTGACGTCGCCGCCGACGACAGCGCTGAACGCCACTAGCGCCGCAGTGTTTCCGGATTGCGTAATTTGCGTTTGGATGTCGGTGGCGAAAGGTTGGTCACTGTTAATCGCCATCAGTGCCACTTGCCCAAGCGCCGTACCGATGGCGCTTGCCTGGTCGGGCGTAGCGTTTTTGAGCAGCCCAATCAACGCCGGCAGGGTTGCCGGATCAGACGCGGCCAGCTCGCGGACTTTGGTGACCAACATCGGTCCGCCGTTTGGAAATTGCGAGAGCAGCGATGCGGGATCGGACAGAAATTGCTGGATGACTGACGCTGAAAGCGCCTGCCGCCCCGAATAAACCGCGGCCGATGCCGGCGGTGCAAAGGCCATGGCCAAGCCGAGGATCGACGTCGCGAAAACCGCACGAGAAATCACATGGAAAGCGCGCATGGAACATCTCCATTAACTTATTGGTAAGACTAGCACTGCGCCGGTCGCCCGGCTAGGGGTGGTCAACCGCACCACGCGCGAAAAGCAAACGAAGTGAATCGGCAGAGGGGGTGCCCCGAGGTTGGCTGCACGGCGCTGCAGATTCCAGGATACCCCTTGCTAGCTGCGGCAGCCGTCCGCGGGCGACTCCAGGAGCACCCCCTAGGTTGGGCTGCGCGGGCCGCTGGGTTGGTTCGGCGCTGGCGGATTGGGGTTGGCTTCCTGAATCGGCGCCGGACAGCCGCGGACCGCCCTAAGCGCGCAAAACCCTACCATTTTGCCTGCTCAGGACCACAGCGGGCGGCCAATGACCCGCCCGGCGGTCACTTGAAAATCTCGTTATAAAGGTCTGTTTCCGTTTCGTTCGCCGCCCTTGTCATGCCCTCATTTGGAACAAGAGGTAACCGCCTTTAGTCCGGGCCAAGTGGAACTAGCGTGTGAGCCCAAGTATTTAGCTCTGAGATGGCACCGCAGGTGGCGTTACTGCTTGGTTTTGTCGTCGGTGTCGCGGCGGGCTATGGGATCCGTGCGCTCATTTCTGCGCGCCGCCACGCCCAAGCGCAACGGCGCTTTATTGAAACGGGAACTTACAACCGCCACGGCGGATGAGCCTCGTATGGCCGCTTTTTTGTTCCGCCTACGCCCTCCTGGCGGCAACGGCACCTTCGATCGCGCCACCTTCACCTTTGCCGGCGGGTATGGACGCAGATTCCCTGGCCGCCGCCGGCGTTAATTCTGTTGCTCGTTCCGCGACTTTCCTATTTGGATCGCGAAACGATTGCGCTAACCCAGCGCCAATGAGCGCCAAAGCGACGACAGAATAGCCTGGGATCTGCAGGCTAAAGTCGACTAGCGAATGCAGGACCGCAATTAACGCTACCGTCAAGGCAGCAACCGGCAACACGAGACCCCGCCGGCGCATTCTGACCCCGTAAATCAGGACTCCAAACACAATCGCCCAGGCAACAACGACGAGTACGGCAATCGGAATGCCCATATCCGCCGCGATCTCGAGGAGCGTGTTGTGGGCGATGTTCCAGACCCCCCAGATTGTTGCCTCCGAGCCACGGTAAGCCGGAAAGGCGTAAGCGAAGGTCCCCTGCCCCGTCCCAAACCACGGATGCGCGGCGATCAGGTGGAGCGTCGCCTTATAGGTCTCAAGCCTTCCGCCGGTCGTCAGACCCTGCGCATCAAACCGCGCGTTGACGCCGGCACCCATCACCTCAAGGAGGACAAACACCACTGCGCCGCCGCCGGCGATCGCGCTCAAAAACGCGGCGCGGCGGGGCAGCTGACGCCGGAAGAATAGAACAAAGCCAACAATGAGCGCCAGCAATGACAGCACCACCGCCCCGCGCGACAGCGTCATGAACATCGCCGCGAGGCACAGAAACAGCATCGTAAAGGCAACGATCACCGCCTTTGCCGGTTTCGTCAGCACCGCATTGATCGTCGGCCAATTCAAAACGGCGCCGCGCGACATTTGTTGCCGCACGCGTTCCCACAGCAGCAGCGACCAAATCACCGCACACGAGCCGAAATAAGCCCCAGCGGTGTTGCGATTGATGAATGTGCCGGTGACCGAATCGGGATACGCAGTCTTGTCGCGCCACAGGATGTGCCCGGGATCGAAGATGTGCGCCAGAATCCCAAACGCCGCGTAGATCACGCCCGACCAGGCAATGACGGTGACCAGTTGCTTGGCGCGCCCGGCGTCGTTACCGACGAGAAATCCGCAGCACAGCGCCAGCATACAAACGAGTGGTCGACCAAGCTCAAACCACGGCTGATTACGCGCTATTGAAACCGAACCAACGAGTGGCACGCCCAGCGCCGCCTGCGCCTGCTGCCAGATCGGATTCGGACTTGCCCCCGGCAGCCAAGGATGAGCGGCGAGCTGCTCGTGCAAGACGAGCCCATAAGCGGCAACGATCACACCAGCAAGCGCAGCGAGACCAAATTGACCATCACTCAACGAGCGAACTGGCGCCAAGACGAGGCAGACACCAAGCACGATGCACCAGAAGGCAACCGCCACTGGCTGGCTCGAACCAAACGGCAACGGCGCTAGCGCCACGGTTGCGAGGAGGAGCCAACAGGCCACCCGGGTCGGCAGCGATTCTTGGCTCTTTTTCTTATTCTTTTTCATCATGCCGCGGTCGCTCACAGTGGACCAAGGCAGCACAAAAAGCCAGCTTGCCCTGAGGTCGATGCCGGATCCTGTTGTATGGAAGCTTTTACCACCTTACGACGATTCCCGGCGCAAAAAATCTGCGCGCGACCCGACCGGTTGCAGTCGGCAAGATTCCAGCGGGATTATCGAAGTGGCTCGACCAAGTGATGCCGTTGCGCCTCGCGCTGTATGGCGACGATCTTCTGTTTCAGACCGACGCGAACTGCAACTGCGGTCGTCGGCTCTGACTGAAGTCGCTCGACTTCCGCGGCCAGTTTCGTGACCACCTCATTGCCGCGACTGCGCGCAACAAGAGTCTTATGGCTCAAATCGTTGTTGATTGCATGCGCGGCGTAGAGCTCCCGACGAAGCCGCTCGATCTCCCGTTCACGCTCATCGAGCAACCCACTCTTATGATCGAGATCGGCAAGCAGTTTTTGCAGTTTGCCGCGCTTGGCATCGTCCATTGCGCTCAACTGTACTTCGAACCGCTCTTCAGCGGCGCGGAGTTCATCGCGTAAAGACTTTTCGTCGGTTTCGAGCGCAAGAATCCGCGCGTCTTTTTTGTCGAATTCCTTCTTAAGCTCTTTGATGATGTCCGTCTTCTTGGTTATATCTGACATGTGAGCCGCCAACTTGGTCTTCAGCCGTTCGACGGTTGTCTCCAACTGGCGAATTGACATCGCGCAGCGGGCGCGAATTTGATCCTTGTCGGCGTTGATCTGTCTCAACCCGAGCGGGATTGCGGCTTCTATCCGCTTGGTGGTAAGGCGCACGGCTCTGGTGTGGACCGAAGCTACAAACAACAGTCCGAGCAACGCCGCGGCGAAAAATCCGATGCCGAAATACATGACCTGTTCGATCATGTCTGCCCGACCTCCGAGGTTCAGCCATTCGCCTTGATGCGATGGTCCGGTTGAAGCTTGCCTTTGCCACATGGAGGACGGCCCGGCGACGGCCTCTAGGCGTTAACCTAAACACGACTCAAAGCCGGCTTTGCCCAGCCGATGTTTTTCTTGCCTGTAGTGATCGGCATTCTTGCCGCTGATCATCCTTACCGGAAGGAACCAGCGCCATTTTCAGCAACAAAGAGGCTGCCAACTAAGGCAGACGTTTTGTCGCTTGGTCGCTTACGGACTTTGGCTCGCGCGCGAAAGGATCGCCTGACGTGCCGGAAGTTCCTTCGGCGACGTAGCCATCGATCAGGGCGTAAGCCTTCGCGAGAGCCAGGCGCTTGGCTGCCGCTTCCGTGATTGTCGTGGCCGATAGCGATCCGATGTCACGATGGTTCTCTGTCGCACTCATTTGCCCTACTCACAACAACAGATTGGACGTTAGATTATCGCTTTTAGATTATGGCTTTCCGTTGGTTTGCGCATGTCCAAAATCGCGATCAAAATCTGCAACAATCGCAGCCTGATGGCGCGAGTACCCCTAAAAACCCTTCCGGAAGGGATGGCCTGTCCTGTTTAACTCCGGCGTCAACTCGCGTGGCGATGATTGGCTTCCACAGCCGTTGGCGCAAATTCGTGCCCTTGCGTCTAAGGCCGCACAACTCCGGCCATCCGAGTTCAAGTCTGCTGCTGACCGAGGTCTGATGCGATTCACCCGGTCGTCGAAACCGCCGGGCCGGTCACGATCACAGCTGGCTGTCGAGGCGCCAAGTCTGGAAGTTGACCGCGGTGGTCGCGACGTTGTTGGGCACGCTGAGCAGCGTATTGAGGAACGCCGTGAACTTCGTTACTTCGACCGACTGCGCGTTGGCGGCGAAGATCACGTCCTTGTTGTGCATCTGCACTTTGGTGGCGAGGAAATAACCCGCCGGATCGGCAAAGCTCACCGAATAGACGATCGGCACGGTCGGGCCGTCATACTTCGAACAGTCAACACCAAGCTTCTCGGCGAGCTCGCGCGGTTCACGCCTGAACAAGAACACGGAGCCCGGATCGGCCTGCAAGTCGAGCAAGCCGCCAGAAGCTGCAACAGCCTCGGCCAGCGTCATACGAAACGCCGATGATTGGCTACCAGCGCTGAACTGGAATTGACCTTGAAGACCGGTGGCACCGAAGGCGAGATAGGTCTGCGGCTCCTTGTAGAGGTAAATGGTATCGCCGGGCCACGCCCAGATGTTGTTGCCCTGGTCGTAAACCAGTGAACCAAACGGCACGGTGCCGCGTTTGCCGTTTCGCTCGAGCGTCACCCACGTATCCTGTCCCTGATCGCGTAGACCGCCGGCGCGGGTAATGACATCGAGCAAGTGCTCGCCCGCAGGCTGCGCCGGAATGCGACCGGTGACAGACGTGATCAAGTTGTTCACCTCACCGACGACGGTAATCAATGAGGTGTTTTGCGTGACCAGCGAAACGACCACTTGCGGTTCGATGGCGCGGTTCTTGATGCGGTCGACGATTTCTTTTTCCACTTCCGACGGCGTCTTGCCGGCGGTCGGAACGAGGCCGGCATAGGGCACCGAGATGTAGCCTTTGGTGTCCACCGGCTGGTTGGGCAACGTGACGAAATTGCCCGGTCGAACGCTCGCCTCCGCCGGAATGAAGAGGCCGCCGGCCGCCGCCTCGAAGATGCTGACGGCAACAACGTCGCCGATGCCGAATTTGATTTCCGGCGGCGGTCGGCGATCACCAAAAATTCCAGTCAGCGTGCGCGGACCATACTCATCAAGGGTCTTCACCACTTGCGGTGTTAGGGTGACGAGCCCATAGGGCGGCCCGTGCCACGTCGTTTCCCCGCGAACGACGAAAGCGTTAGGTCCGGCCGCCGGCAGCAAAAGCGTATCGCAACCGCCAGTCATGGCAGCGGCGCCGATTGCTGTCAGCGTGAGGACGGTTCGCAATCCCCGCATGGCACCCCCAACTGAATACGCCCTATCATGCGGCCGCAGCGGCAACAACGTTTGCACGCATAAGGGTCGTGTATTGGCGAAAACCAGCCAAAACCTGTGGCCAAAATGCCACAGATATGCCCGCTTTTGCACATGATGAAAGCCGCGTCTCCTCCGGGGCGACGAGGCTGACGCTACTGCTCTTGTCGAACCGAAAGCACGCAGCCTTAATATCAGCTCGGCGCCTGACAAAGCGCATGAGACAGCCAGATTGATGGGACAATCAGATTGATCGGTCACGGCCGCACCCACGCTCCCGCAATTTGTCTCGCCCTGCTGATTGCGTTGGTCGCGCCGGCCGCCTCCGCACCCGACGCTCAACGCTCTGCCTTGCCGGGAGGCTGGCATCTCATTCGGACCAAGAATCCAAATGGCGGGCCCGATGCGGTTTCGGTCAGCCACACAGCCGATGTCAGTCGTTCGGACATTGACCTCGCCGGCATCCTGGTCCGGTGCGGTGAAAAGGACACGGAGGTGATTGTAGTCGCGGTAACACCGTTTCCGCCACGGGCGCAACCCGAAGTGACCTTGGGCGTGAACGCTCAAGAATGGCGCTTCAAGGCCCAGGTGATATCCCCTGGCGCCGAGCTGTTGTTGCCGCCTGAGGCGATCCGATTGGCGCTTGGCTCCTGGCAATCAGCGTCGGAGCTCGTCGTCAAAGTTGTGGCACCCGAGCTATCCTTCAGCGGTGTCGTTTCGATCGCCGGCATGGCCGAGGCGCTCGCTGCGCTAGCTGCCTCATGTACGCCCAGCTGAGCTTGTTCGTTGTCCCCTGGACCCCGCTTCGCTCAGCTCTCTGATGGCGTCGGCCGCGGTCCTCTCGGACGAGACGACCTGCCCGAATCATCGAATTCCTGTTATTCTAGAATTGGTTGTTTACGTCCTGTTAACGCGTCCCGTCGCAGCATCCCAGCCGCGGAGCGACCAACGATGCCAGGGCTCATTATCGCAACACTTTTAATCGGCGCGGCGCTCGGAATGAGATTTAAAGTATTCGTTCTTGTTCCGACTTTTGGGTTGTCGCTTGTCGCGGTGCTGGCTGCCGCAACAGCCCACGGCAGCAATGCGTTGGCATGTTGTATCGCTGCAGTACTGGCTTTTGCTGGCCTGCAAGTCGGCTATCTGTCCGGCGCCTTGTTGCGATTTCACCTGCGGGCGAACGCGTCCAGTCGGCTCACCAACACGTTCAAGGTCGCGTGGCCGCGCCCCGAAGCAATGCCGTTTCCGCCTGAAACCTGAAACTTTTTGCTTGCCGCTCAGTGCGCTTCGTCGGCGGTTACCCAGTAGCGCGGATAGGCGCGGACCGCGCCGTAAACGTAGTGCGGCTCCTGGGTATCGTAACTGCGCGGATCAAAACCAATGCCATAGGTCGCCAGCAATTCGCGATGGTGCGTGTAGGTGACATGCAGGCAGCCACACGAACCGCACCAGTGTGCCGCGCGCGCACTCTTGTAGGGAATTGGCAAGTCAGCGGCCGCCGCCGGCATAGACCCCGCTGCCAAACCTGCCACGACCATGGCCCCGACCAGGCTCAATGCTGCCAGTTTCGACATCGCCCGCTCCCCAAAATTGCCCTGTGGTCCATCGAACCCCAAGCCCTGTTGAATTTAGGCCATTTGGCCAAATCTTGCAAACGCTCGCTGGCTCCGCATCCAGGCAATACCTAAAGAATTTGCGACCACCGCCGTGACCCTAACTGCACTTTAGCATTGGCCGAACTACGCTTTCGTCCTATCCAATTGCCCCTTCGGCCCCGCTTTGAGCGAACCAAAGCTTTACCCATTGCAGCCATTGCTTACGTCGTTGCTGGGTGCGTGCTCACTTGTATGCATGATCTGGCCAGTGCAAGGTCAACGCCCTAGAGAAATCACCCCGATCCCAGATGGCGCTCGTCCGTAATCTCTTGGTCATATTGATCTGCACATTGCCGGTCATCCTAATGGGCGACGGGCTAGTCGTGCAGGGCCTCATCGCGGCGATCGTTGCCATCTTGTTGGCGCTCACTGCCGTGTCGTTGCGGCCTGGCGAAACCGGTTTTTTTATTACGATAGCCGGTCCGCTGGCGCTAGTGGCCGCGGTTCCCGCATTGTGGATTCTGCTGCAAATCCTGCCGTTGGGAATCTTGGTGCACCCGATTTGGAACAGCGCCCAGGCCGCGTTACATCGCCCGCTCCTCGGCCGCATCTCCATAGACCCGGCCGCAAGCCTCATCGCGCTTGGCCAATATCTTTCGCTGACTGCAATCGCGTGCATAACGACCTCCATCGCCGTCGACCGTCAGCGCGCTGAATGGATCCTGTTCGCCATCACCGCTGCTGCCACTTTAGTTAGTTTGGTTGTGATTACCCATGAATTGTTCCTGCCTGGCCCTTGGCTCGCGGAGAGACCGCAGATTGCGGCGATTGACTGCGCGAGCTTGGGAACGATCATCGCTGCCTCCGCCTGTATCCGCGCAGTGGAGCGCTACGAGACGCAAAGTGCGCGTCCTCAATCGGAGCCGATGACGCCGAGAGCAGTTCTGACACCGGGCTCCGCGCTCGTGATCTGTGCGGCAGCGTTCGCGCTCGGTGCGAACCGTGAAGTGCTGTTTGCAACGGGATACGGTCTGCTCGCACTCGCATACATGCTGGTTATCCGCCGTTTTCGCGTTGGGTTGTTAGGCACTGCCGCCATGACGATACCGGCGATCTGGATTGCCGTCGTGCTGGTGACTGCTCGACCCATACCGCACGATTTAAGCCTACCGCTCGCCTTCGCTAGCCAGTCTTCGCCGCGCCTTATGGCACTGAGCCAGCGCATGCTCGATGATGCGCCGGCGGTTGGTACTGGTGCGGGAACGTTCGCAGCGCTCGCTCCGATTTACCGCGAGATCGATGATCCGCCATCCGACTCGCCTGCCCCTACTGCGGCAGGCGCGATTGCCATCGAGTTGGGCAAACCCATGCTGTGGCTGATCGTTGCGGCGACAATTGGCTTAATTCTTCTTCTTTTCCGAGCATCATTGCTGCGCGGTCGCGATTCCTTTTATTCGGCGATGGCCGGCAGTTGTTTGCTAACGCTTCTGCTCATGTGCTTTACCAATGCCGGTCTCTTTGCAACCGCGCCAGCATTGCTAGGGGCGTCCTGCCTCGGCTTGGGGCTTGCCCAAAGCAAGAGCCGCAAGGCGACTGCGGCGTAAATCACGCTGCTAGCGGTCGTCTGCCCTACACCCACTCGGGTCATTTGCTGATCGGCGACATCGGCCTACCTGCATTGAAGTTTTTGCAGCAAATTTGGGCCAGCAGTTTGCGCACGCGATTGTCTCCGGGACAACCAGGCGGCCAGCTCGTGCGCACACTCAAGGATGTTTTGAACTTGCGCGCTGTCGCTAGATCCCAACGATCCGCGCGTTGTCCCAAAGCTTTGGATTTTGCGGCGCCTGGATTTTAATCCATTGATACTCGCCGAACGTCGCTGCCAGTACCCGAATATCGTCGTTCAGATTGTCTGGCACGAGATCAACGCCTTTCACTCGCACCATCAACACGAGATGATGCTCGCCGGACTGCAGCGCGACTTCAGACAACAGCAGCGACCGCGACGACCATCCGCGTAACAGCAGGCTACGGGGGCAAATCTTTTGATGAGTGGCTGTACACCTAATGGCGGGCGACCCGTGCCTTGCTGCGCTGGCCCGCCTTTTTGGTCCCATGCAAATAGTCACTGAGGACAGCATTTCTAGGAAATGCTGCCCGATTGGGGCGTACCGTCGCTAAATGTCCCCGTAAGCCTCGCTATTGCCCGACTCTGCTATGTGCATGGCGGCACCCGGTTGGCGCACCCGGGCCCAGAATTTCGGGTTTTGCGGCGTCTCCATCCGCACCCACTGATATCGCCGAAAGGTCGTTGTCGCCGGCCGGATGCTGGCACTGAGGTTGTCGAGCACCAAATCCCCATCCTTGGTGCGCACGACCAGCACCAAGTGATGCTGACCATCGGGGACGATCACCTCCGACAATAGCAGCGCACGGGATGGCCAACCGCGCGCCAACAACTCATGCCGCTTGGTGATGGCGTAGTCTTTGCAGTCGCCGGCCGCCGGCGCGATCAGCCACTCTTCAAACGCCCCATTGCCCGGGGTCACCTCGGCAACGATGTCCCGGTTGACCCGACGGTTGACATCATTGAGTTCTGCCCAACGCTGCTCCGTCAACGCAATATTGCGCCGACGGAAGTCGATGCCATGGACGCTGCAATCGTCCGGATAGCGCAGGCAGAACCGGGAATGCCCGATCGGCGGCAGCATCGGGCTATCCAATTCGATTGTCGCGAGCTGGTATTTGAGCGCGCGCGGCAATCCGAAGAAGAACGCCTGCGTACCGGACGACCAGACCATGGTTGCGATCATCGTCAGCGGCAACAGGAACTTCACATTGCAACGCATCGCCTTGCACCCCAAACAGCAAACCTGTTGGCTGAACACTTAGCGATAAGGTTCTGCGATCAGGTTCGCGCCGCAGGCGCAAATCAACTTAAAATCATTGTTTACAATCAGGGGATTATTAACTTAACCCTGTCCGCATATTGAGGCTGATTTTTACTGGTAGCTTCGGGGCAGTGGGCGCAGTAGTGACGTCGAGATGGAACGCAGTGTCGTGGCGTGGAATGTATTGACATCGCTCACAGAGAAGCGCCTCCGATTAGGTAAGCGTATTTACGCCGTCGGCGACATCCACGGCCGGGCTGACCTTTTGTCGGAATTGCTGGCGCGCATCGATGATGACCTGAATGCACACCCGGCCGTCGGGGTGCTGCAAGTATTTCTCGGTGATTACATCGATCGCGGTCCAAGCTCACGGCAGGTCATCGACCTGTTGCTTGAGCGCCTTCGGCAGCATGATGTCGTCCTGCTAAAGGGCAACCACGAGGACTATCTGCTGCGGTTCTTGGATAATCCGTCGGTGCTCGCCGATTGGTGGCGGATCGGAGGCCTCAATACGGTGATGTCCTACGGCATAACACCGTCACGCTGGAACGATCCGCGATCCGAGCATGAAATGGCAGTTGCGCTCAACAATTCAATTCCTGATAATCATCGTCGGTTTCTGCGTGGCCTTGCCCTTTCATTTACGTGTGGCGACTTTTTTTTCGTACACGCTGGTGTACGTCCAGGCGTTCCACTCACTTCCCAATCCGAGCACGATATGCTTTGGATTCGCGACGAATTCCTTTTACACGAAGAGGACTTCGGCAAGGTCGTGGTGCACGGTCACACGCCGACGCCGCGACCTGAAGTACGCTCAAATCGTATCAACATCGATACCGGTGCCTACGCAACCGGGCAGCTGACCTGCTTGGTTTTGGATGATGACGGGATGCGCTTTCTATGACGACGCTTCATCGTTCGCCTGACCCTTCGGCGGCTGGCTACAAAGCGTTCCGAGTCATCGCGGTCAGTTTCGCCGTCCTCTTGGCGGCGCAATCGATGTGGCTGCTGCTATCAGAGTTAGCACGATCCTCGATTAGCCAATTCCCGCTCGACAAAGCTTCCGCTGCCTACGCGACCAATGAACGCGCCGCCGCACGCTGGGCAGCGTTGTTCGGCGTTATTCGCGGCGATCTCTGGGCCGCATCCGCCTTTGCCCACGCCGACCTGTTATGGGCCGGCAAGGACACCGCTCAATCGAGCACGATGCAGGCAATAGCCGAGACCCAGGCAAGCCTTAACCGCGCGTTAGCGGATAGCCCGCACCAATCCGGCGCTTGGTTGTTTCTCGCCGACTTGGCCTCGCGCTATCCATCGATCGGCCTGGACCCGTCGGAACCATTGAAGATGTCATATTACACCGGTCCAAGCGACCGACGCTTGATGCCGTTGCGACTGCGGATCAGCGTGCAATCGACTGCGTTTAACGATGTTGAAATGCGTCAGCTAGTCGGACGAGATCTTCGATTGCTTTTGACTGGCAAACAGACCACTCAAGTTGCCAACGTTTACGGGGTGGCGTCGTCTGCCGCGAAAGATTTCATCGAACAGACGATCAAAGACGTCGATCCAACGGCCCTTGATAGGGTACGGGACGCATCACGAAAACAAAACATGCCAAAGTGAGCCGAGAAGCAAAGTTATGATTCCATTTTGGCCCAGCACACGTTCGGCTCAAATCGTTGCTTGGTCCTTAGCAATCGCGTTGACGGTCTTGTCGGTCGTTCCGCCCGACTTGCGACCGGAAACTGGTGTACCTCATTATTTCGAGCATTTATTGGCTTATGCCGCCATGGGGACGGCATTCGGTCTTGGCTATGAAAAAAACCCGAATACGCTTGCAACATATCTCGTTTGCTTCTGCGCCGTCATCGAGATCGCCCAACTATTCGTTCCTGGTAGGCATGCGCGTTTACTCGATTTTGCCGTTGACGCGTTTGGCACAAGCCTTGGAATAGTTATTGTCTCGGTTGCGCGAGCTTTTCATCGTCGACCGACCGGCAGCACCTAGGATCGAGGCGCCCCGGATTCGAGTTTCCTGCGCAAGGTTACGTCTTTTCCGTAACTTCGCTGCTACTCACCGCCCTCACTGGGTTGGCACCACCGCTCGCACCGACCGCCCTCGCTGGAACACGCCACGGTGGGGCTGCAAACGTTTCCGCCATAGCCAAAATGGCACGTACAAGCGGAATAGAGCGGGGTGGCATATCGCTCCGCAGGCGCCGAGAAAGCCGCCGCCGGCACAATGGCGCCGAGGACGACGAAAACCAAAGCTAACGGTCGCATGGGCTCATCTCCTAGTGGGAACACACACTCTCCCGCCGTTCGGCTATCTGCCGTGATAACCTGCGCTCGGTCCAACCGTCCGTACAACCGAAAAGTTCCACTTGCCGCGTACAAACTTTTGCAGGAATTAAATGGCAACGATCGAGCAGCCATTTCGTCGTCCGGCGCAATTTTGGTGGCCGGGATCCGGGAGCAAGACACCGGCAAAAGCTGCCACCAACAAACAAAGCCCGGCTGGGAAGCCGGGCTTTGCACCAGAAGGGGCGGGCGCCATAAATCGCCCGCAGGGGTGACCAACTATAGCAGATTATTTGTTGACGGGTCGAGACGGCTCTACCGATGGTTAACTTAGAGAGCTTCAGAGTTGGCTGACAGGACCTTTTATCCTGCCGTAGGGATGCTGTCGGCGGAAATTGCATGGTACAGCTGCGAAACTTAGATGGGGGTGGAAAGGATTAAGGCCATAGCACGGAGCGCCAGCATGTGGACTTTGATCCTGATAACCACAATCGTTAGCGGCGCAGCCACCGGCGGCGTGGCAGCGAGCACCGCCTTTCTCGATTTTGCCGACGAAGCAAAATGCCGGGCCGCCGCCGACGCCTTGGCCGGCACGCATCAGCTGACCTCCGGTCAGATCGCCAACCATCCCAATATATCGCCGCCCGCAACCTATCGCATTGTTGCCCAGTGCGTGGCGCGCTAACGTTAAGCGGCATTTGTTCCCCGCCTTGGCGTCATTACGCCATATAAACCGGGACGCGGTGCACGATGCCGCGCCTTGGGGCTGATGCAAACGGGCGACGCAAAGCGAACATAATTATGCCGAGCTTGTCCGCGGTGACGGATTCACAAACGCACTTTTTGTTACGATGACCCGAGACAAACTCCAGACCATGTTGCGCCAATTGGAACCGGGGCACGGAAAAGAGAACCATATCGTTCACCAAACTTGCCCGAACCGATGCTCTTGTCAAAACTCCGACCGCACCGCGTCGAAATAGCTGGCGAAATAACCCGACCTAAAAACTCATCACATGTGTTACACATCACATCGGTGACGAATGGGAGCCGATTAAACTCCCAAAGCTGCGCGAATGGCATGGCGAGCGCGAACGGATGGACAAAACCGCCGATGATTGATGCGACGCTGTTAACCGCGCTGGCAGTATGTACCGCGGCTGACCAACTCTTTTAGCGTGGTCGTATACAACCATGGTGGACTCCAAATCGCCAAGTTATGAACAAGTATGAACTAGCAAGGGTGGCGTCGAATGCATCTCGAAACTCGCGTTCTGGTGACCGGCGGCGCCGGATTTTTGGGATCTCATCTTTGTGAACGCCTGCTGGAGCAAGGCGTCGAAGTCATTTGCCTGGATAATTTTTTCACCGGCACGCGACGCAACATCGAGCACTTGCTTGATCATCGCGGCTTTGAACTTGTCCGTCACGACGTGACATTTCCATATTACGTGGAGGTCGACCAAATCTGTAATTTGGCCTGCCCCGCCTCGCCTATTCACTATCAACATGATCCCGTGCAGACCACGAAAACCAGCGTGCATGGCGCGATCAACATGCTGGGGCTCGCCAAGCGACTGCGCGCGAAAATTCTGCAGGCGTCGACCTCGGAAGTCTACGGCGACCCGAGCGTTCACCCGCAGACTGAAGAATACTGGGGCAACGTCAATCCGATTGGACCTCGCTCTTGTTACGACGAAGGCAAGCGCTGCGCGGAAACATTGTTCTTTGATTATTTCCGGCAACACCGGCTACGGATCAAAGTGGCGCGCATCTTCAATACCTATGGGCCGCGCATGCATCCGAATGACGGGCGGGTCGTTTCGAACTTCATCGTCCAGGCGCTGCTCGGCAGGGACATCACCGTGTTCGGCGACGGCAACCAGACCCGCTCGTTTTGTTACGTCGACGATTTGATCGATGGGCTGATCAGGCTCTTAGAGAGCCCGGATGAAATAACTGGCCCCATCAATCTCGGCAATCCCAATGAGTTTACCATCCTCGAGCTGGCAACCAAGGTCATCGAGCTGACCAATTCGCGCTCGCGCATCGTGTATCGTCCGAAGCCGCAGGACGATCCAAGACAGCGCCAACCTGATATTTCCAAGGCCAAGGATGAATTGGCCTGGAAGCCGCGTACGCAATT
>JASHSY010000128.1 GCA_030040825.1 Xanthobacteraceae bacterium | reverse complement strand
GTCTCGATAGACCATCCGACGGTGATCAAGGAAGGCATGGTGTTCGCGCTCGAGACCTATTGTCCGGCGAGCGATGGTTATTCAGCCGCGCGGATCGAGGAGGAGGTCGTGGTCACCGATAAAGGCCACACCGTCATTTCGCTGTTTCCTGCCGAGGAATTGCCGATCGCAGCCCGCTATTGAGGGCGCATGGCGGTGTAGCAACGAACCTTTAGCCGGCAGATCGCTGGCGGCTTTGCTTGTTGAGCGCCCTCACCTCCTCGGCTTCGTCACCCTAATCGTGTGATAAACGCAACAATTCTGGATTGTCGCGCCTTTTCAATGCGTTGACTCCCCGTCAAATCGGCCAAACTGGGGCGATTGTGCGACGCACAAAATGTCTGGATTTTTCGCCGATGAGACGCTAGACAAGCCCTTTCCCGCCAAAAAACGAGGGGACTTATTTCGCATGAAAATGCTGCTAGCTGCTTGCTTGCTACTCGGAGTCTGGACGACGAGTGCGGGCGCCATCGATCTCGCTGAACTCGCGCCATGCAAGCCGGCCGCCGCCCGGTATTGCGATCATTCCGGCGGAATGACCTGGGACAATCTTATGCGCTGCGGCGCAACGCTGGCCGCACAAAGCTGGCGGATCGGCAGCTCCTGCCGGGAAGTGCTCCGGAAATACGGGCAGCTCTAAAGCCCCGCCCGCATCAGGGTCAGTTTTTGCCCCGGCCTTGCGCCGGGGCTTTCATTTGGTGCGGCATACCGTCGGCGGCTCAGCAGGGATGAACACGGCCGCGGAAACCTGCTAGCCTCCACCGTCTCCAACTCCCGCGAAGCGTGCAATATTCAACGACGGTAGAGGCTCCCATGTATTCCAATCTTCAACTCTTTATCGACGGTCAGTGGCTCAATGGCGACGGCCGTGCCGGCGAAGACGTGATCAATCCAGCCACCGAGAAGCCGCTCGCGCATCTGCCTCACGCCAGCGCTGTCGATCTCGATCATGCGCTCGAAGCCGCCAAAAAGGGCTTTGCCGCGTGGCGGACAACCTCAGCTTACGATCGCGCCAAGATCATGCGCAAAGCCGCCGATTTGATGCGCGAGCGCTACGACGCGATCAGCAAGATCCTCACCCTGGAAGAGGGCAAAGCCTATCCGGAAGCGCGTGCGGAGGTGATGACCTCCGCCGACATTATCGAGTGGTACGCGGAAGAAGGCCGTCGCGCCTATGGCCGAATCGTACCTGGCCGCGGCAAGACGCGGCAAATCGTCGTGCAAGAGCCGGTCGGCATTGTCGCTGCATTTACGCCGTGGAATTTTCCGGCGCTGACGCCCGCTCGCAAAATCGGCGGCGCGCTCGCCGCCGGCTGCTCGCTGATCCTCAAAGCATCGGAGGAGACGCCCGGCGCTTGCGTCGAGATGGTTCGCTGCTTCGCCGACGCCGGTCTGCCGGCGGGCGTCCTCAATCTCGTCTTCGGCGTTCCCGCCGCCATCTCCGAACACCTCATCGCCAAGGATGAGGTGCGAAAGATTTCGTTCACCGGCTCCATTCCGGTCGGCAAGCATTTGGCGACGCTTGCGGCCAAGACGATGAAGCGCGCCACGATGGAACTAGGCGGCCACTCCCCGGTCGTGGTGTTTGGCGACGCCGATCCGGAAAAGTCTGCCGACACCATCGCCGCGTTCAAATATCGCAACGCCGGCCAGGTGTGCATCTCGCCGACCCGCTTCTACGTTCAGGAATCGGTATACGGGCGTTTCCTTGCCCGCTTTACCGAATATGCCAAAGGGCTCAAGGTCGGCGACGGCTTGGAAAAGGGCGTGGCGATGGGGCCGCTGGCGAGCGCGCGGCGCATCGATGTTATGGAGTCATTCGTGCAAGACGCCAAGAGTCGCGGCGGCAAAGTGATGACGGGAGGCCAGCGCCGCGGCAACCAAGGTTATTTCTATGAGCCGACGGTGATCACCGAGGTGCCGGACGATTGCAAGATCATGACCGAGGAGCCGTTCGGCCCACTTGCGCCTGTGGTCACCTTCAAAACCATCGACGAGGTCGTGGAACGCGCCAACTCGCTGCCCTATGGGCTCGCCGCCTACGCCTTCACCACTTCGGCACAAACCGCGAACATGATCGGCGAAGCTTTGCAGTCGGGCATGGTCGGAGTGAACTCGATCAACGTCTCGACGCCGGAAACGCCGTTCGGCGGCATCAAAGAATCCGGCTACGGCAGCGAAGGCGGACTCGAAGGCCTGCAGGCCTATCTGAATACGAAGTTCATCGCGCAGGCTTGAGCGTCGCGCTCAGAATTGATCGAGCAGCCCGAAATACGGGCCCAATTGACGGCGGACGCGCACCATGGCGGCGCGCGCGACAAACGCATCGTAGGCAATCCGAGCCAGCGGCGGCAATTGCGACGGTCGCGCTATCAAATCGCGTAACACCGCTTTGACGTTGGCGCGCCCGTCTGGCCGCATGCCGATCAGCGCGGCCGGCGGAACCTTGCGGTGCGCCGGATCGACAACGACCCGCACGGCGGCAACGGCAAGCTTATGTTCGGCGGCGACGCGAGCCACGACGTGCGATTCCATGTCGACTACCGCCGCGCCGGTTGTTTTATACAGTTCGCGTTTCTTTGTCGGCTCGGCGACCGCGTGATCAACCCCGAGGATCGGCGCGTGGATGGCACCGTCAATCAAACCCAGCAGCTTGCGCGACCATACCGCGTCGGTCGCGCGCACGGTATGCGAATCGCGGATCGTGGAAGCGACGACCCAATCGCCGGCGCGTAGATGTCCGGCGAGACCCCCGGCCACTCCGAAGCTGATCATACCGCGATAGCCTTGCCGAACTGCACTGTCGGCGACCGTTTCCAGTTCGCTGCCGGCAGTGCGGCAGACGACCAGGACGCCCGGCGAGGCGGCAATGCGAGCCTCAAAGTCAAGACCAACGAATGCGATGACAAGACGGCGGGGACTTTCAATGGCTATATCGCCGACCAAAGCCGAGTCGTCGGCGTCATTCACCAGCCCATCTACGAAAGTCCCGCCGGCAAAATCCAGCTGGGAAGCCATTAGAAGCTCTTCATCCTCGCGTCTGTTGATCGAACTTCACGCCCCCGATAGCGCGTCCCTCGCAGACGTCCTCGGCTTCTTTCCAGCAAATCACCGAGCCCCTCACTTTATCACAGTCCTCCGCAGACGCCATGCTATTCCTCCGGCAGCTGTTGAATCTAACTTGAATCCAAATCGCCTCCGCCGATCTACAGCGAGCATGGCTTTTTTGCCGCGGAAATGCTTGTTTCCACGCGCGCGCGGACGAATTGCATGGCCGACACGGCAAAAACACTGATTACCGGAGCCACCGGACTCGTCGGGTCCGCGGTGGCAAGAAAGCTGCTTGCCGAGGGATTTCCGGTGCGGGCCCTGGTGCGACCTGCCAGTCCGCGATTCCACCTTGACGGGCTCGATCTTGAGTTCGTTCCCGGCGATATCCGCGACCCTGTCTCGGTGAGCCGCGCCATGCAGGGTGTCCGCTACGTGTTTCACGTCGCGGCCGATTATCGGCTTTGGGCGCGCGACCCAAACGAGATTTTTGCCGCGAATGTGGACGGCACGCGTATCGTGATGACGGCTGCAAAATCCGCCGGTGTCGAGCGCGTGGTCTATACTTCAAGCGTTGCCACACTGGGCTTACGCGACGATGGCAGTTCGGCCGACGAGACCGTTCCGCTCGCCGCCGAAGAGGGCATCGGACCGTATAAGCGCAGTAAAATCGCAGCCGAACGGCTAGTCGAAGCGATGGTCGAGAAGGATTCGTTACCTGCGGTCATCGTCAATCCCTCGACACCGATCGGTCCGCGCGACGTGAAGCCGACGCCGACTGGACGAATTGTGCTGGAGACGGCGCGTGGGCGCGTGCCGGCTTTCCTCGATACCGGTCTAAATCTCGTTCACGTTGACGACGTCGCCGAAGGGCATTTGGCCGCGCTCAAGCACGGCACCATCGGCGAACGCTACATCCTCGGCGGCGAAAATGTTCTGCTGGTCGACATGCTGGCGGATATCGCGCGTATGGTAGGGCGGCGGCCACCGACGTGGCTCATTCCACGCCCGCTGGCCGTTTCAGTCGCGTACATTGCCGAAACAACCGCGCGGCTGACCGGACGCTCGCCATTTACCACCCTGGACGGTGTTCGCATGGCCGACCATCGTATGTTTTTCACTGCCGCCAAGGCTGAACGCGAACTCGGCTTCCGCGCGCGGCCCTATCGCGATGCGCTCAGAGACGCGATCGACTGGTTCCGCGAAGCCGGTTATCTCAACGGCAAGCGTAAGCGCTAGATCGCCGCCGCGTCACCGTAGCCGCCGAGCGCATAGCCCGAGCGCCGTGCCGCGGCGATGCAAACAGGATCGCACAAGGGGCGAATTCCTCGGCATAACGATAGCCTGGCGCTGCGCCGGGAAAACCATCGGTAGTCGCAGGATGCAGATAAATCTCGATCAGCCCAGGCGGCAGTTGCGCCAGCAAAGCGGCAACCCGCGTTCTGGTCATCGCGCCCGACCAGGCGAGACCGAATACCGCATCGGCAGTCGTTAGTCCGGCCGCACGTACCCGGCGCCGCAGCCAAGCCGCGAAGGGCGCCACCACCCGGCCGATGACGCGCTGCGTGCGCGGATCGATGTCGACGACCACGCGCCACGGCTCGACCGGAACGCGCAACGCGCGCATGCCATAACGTTTGCCGACGCGCATGATCGTAGCCGCAATGGTCGGATGCAGCTGCAAATGCCGGTGACCATCGACGTGGTCGAGCGTCAGACCGGTCGCGCGATAGGCCGCAAATTGCGCGGCGATTTCCGTCTCGATTTGCCGCCGCAGCGAAGCGTCAAATGCGATTTGCGCGCCGTAGCGCGCAAGGTCGTTGCGAAAACGCCCATCGGAGTCGAGGAGACCCGCGATTTGCGTCCGGTC
>JASHSY010000127.1 GCA_030040825.1 Xanthobacteraceae bacterium | reverse complement strand
CCGGATTGCCCCAAGAACTCACCGAAAGATGGCGCAGCGACGTCGTGCTCAAGCGCGACGTTTTCTCCACCATCGAGCGCGGCCGCTTCCGCACCGAAGGCGGCGAGGTCGATGCGGTTTTGCGCCGCCTCGACGAGGTGCCCTGGTGGAGCCGCGGACTGGCTCGCCTCCTGTTTCGGCGTGAGCGCGACGCGCTGGGAGCCGTCGGACCTTTACACATTGCACCGCCGCTCCTGTTCAGCGGACACAATGCGCTGGTGCGCGGCTGGATCGACGGACTGCCGCTGCATATTGCCAAACCGCACGGCGACGTCGGCTATTTCCACGCCGCCAAGGCCGCTTTGCGCGCCCTTCACCGGCAGGGGATTACCCACAACGACCTCGCCAAAGAACAAAACTGGCTTTACGCCGGCGGCCGCCCGTTCCTCACCGACTTCCAGCTCGCCTCGCGTTTCCGCCGGCGCGGATTGCTGTTTCGGCTCGCGCGTTACGAGGATTTGCGGCATCTGCTCAAGCACAAGCGCCGCTACGCCGGCAGCGCGCTGACGGCCGCGGAGCGCCGCATCCTGGCGCGCAAAACGCTGGTGACCCGGGTGTGGATGGCGACCGGCAAGAAGCTTTATTACGCAGTTACGCGCGGTCTCAATTTCACCGACCGGGAAGGCCGTGGCATTCGTTTCACTGAAGAAGCGCCGGCGATTGCGGCGCGCCTCAAGAGCCATCCGCATGTCCGGGACGTGGCCATCGTCGCCTTTCCCGACCGCCGCGCCGGGACCGGTCTCTATGCGTTCGTCGAAGGAAGCGTGGGCGACAGCGAACTCAACGAATTTCTTGGCGCGATGGCTCCGGAGCGTCTGCAGGTGGTCGAGGCTTTGCCGCGCACCCCACAAGGCGAAGTGCGCAACGAAATTCTCGAGCTGGTAGCGTTGAATCAGCTCGACCTCATCGGTTCGTTGATCAAGACCGACGCCGAGCGCGTCCTGATCGGCCGCATCATCTCCGGGCGACGCAACCTCCTCGACCGTTTCGCCTTCTAAATCAGCTAGTGATCCGTGTCGGATTGTGCGCCGCCCGCCAGATCAACAATTGCCGCCGCCAGGCCGGCAGTTCTGCCGGCGTCAAAGCGCCGCTTCGTTCGAGGCGATCAAGCATGGGGCGCACCAATGCGGCCGGCAGCAGCGCCGGTATCGCTGCTTGCGGCAAGGCGTTCAGATGTGGGCCTGCGGCCGCCAGATGCGACCGCGCGATTGCCCGCAACTCGGCCACCGCCCCTTCCAGCCCGGCGGAAGACCGCCCGGCAAACAAATCATGCTGCTGGACTTGATGGCGTTCCAACAAATCAACCGGAAGATAAAGCTGACCGCGCGCAAGGTGGGTTGAAAGTGCGCCCAACAATCTCGCGATTGTATAAGCGATGCCGGCTGGCTCGGCTGCATCGATCGCCTCTGTTGCAGCAAGGATGCGTGCGCCAAGCGCGATGATCGCCGACGAGGTTTTTCGCGCGTAGTTCTCAAGATCGACGATGCTGGCCATCGGTTCTTGATACAGATCGAACCGGCGCGCCTCGATCATTTCGTGCAATGTCGCCGGCGACAATCCGTGCCGCTCGATTGTAGCCAGCAACGCCGCGGCGACGGGACTGGCATTCGCTTCGTCGCGGCGCTGACTATTGATGACATCGGCCCACCATTGCAGACGGATTTCGCCCGGCAGCGCTTCACGGGCCACGTCGCGAACGCGGGCAAGCTCGGTATTGAATGCATAAAGCGCGTGCAGGGCGCCGCGCTGCTCGGCCGGCGCAAACAACGAGGCGATGAAGCGATCCCGGTCCGCCGTTCGAACCAACTCGCCACAATAGGCGAACGCATCCTGCATGACGGCAAGTCTAACAGGATCAGGGTCGCATAGACCTAGCGGCGCGCTTTGGCGCGCTTGGGCGGCGCTTTTGGCGAAGGCGGCGGCGAGGGCGGCGCTTGCGGCGCGGTCGGCGGCGCTTCGACTTCGGTCCCTTCCGGTTCACCATGTCGGGTGCGCCCGACGCCCAAGTAAATCAGGATCGGGGAAGCGATGAACACCGAAGTATAGGTGCCAACCAGCACGACACCGAACATCATCGTCGCCGTAAAGCTGCGGATCGCCTGCCCGCCAAACAGCAATAGCGCAAGCAGCGACAAGGATACCGTCAAGTGAGTGACAATCGAGCGTGAGAGCGTCGCGTTGATCGATGCGTTCAGCAGGTCCGGCATCGACATGCGTTTGTAACGGCGGAGCATCTCGCGGATGCGGTCGTAGATCACCACCGTATCGTTAAGCGAATAGCCGAGAATGGTGAGCAGCGCCGCGATGCTGGTGAGATCGAAGTCGATGTGCGTCAGCGACATGAAGCCGACCGTCAGCACCAAATCGTGCACGTTGGCGATCATCGCGCCGAGCGCAAACTGCCATTCGAACCGGAACCAGAGATAAATCAGGATCGCCCCGATCGCGAGCACGAGCCCGATAGTGCCGTAGGAGAGAAGTTCGGTGGAAACGCTCGGTCCGACAACTTCGACGCGCCGGTAGTCAACTTCGCTGCCGAGCGCGTTGCGCACCTTCTGCACCGCTTCCTGCTGCGCCGCATCGCCGCCCGGCTGCTCGGAAATACGGATCAGCACATCATTAGGCGCACCGAATTGCTGAAGTTGGAAATCACCGAGATGAAGCGTGCCAATGGTGCCGCGCATCTTGGCGAGGTCGGCCGGCCCCGCTTTGGTCTGCACCTCCATTAGCGTACCGCCGACGAAATCGATGCCGAAATTCAGTCCGTGATAGAAGTACAGCAGGATCGCCGCGATCGACAGCATTGCCGAAATGGGAAAACTGATGCGCCGAAAGCGCATGAAGTCGAAACGGGTGTCATCGGGGACGATGCGGAGAAGGCGCACGGCGGTTCTTTCCGATAGCTAGATCGGCACGGTGCGCGGTCGCCACACGCGCACCCAATAAGCCACGATCAGCCGCGTCAGCGTGAACGCGGTAAACAAGCTGGTCAGGATGCCGATGCCGAGCGTCACGGCGAAGCCGCGCACCGGCCCGGTCCCGATGTAGAACAGGACGGCGGCGGCGATGAAGGTGGTAATATTGGAATCGAGGATGGTGGCAAGCGCGCGCGAGAAGCCGGCATCGATCGCGCTGATGGCGCTCCGACCGGCGCGCACCTCTTCGCGGATCCGCTCGTAGATCAGCACGTTCGAATCCACCGCAATGCCGACCGTCAGAACGATGCCGGCAATACCCGGCAACGTCAGCGTAGCGCTGAGCATCGACAGCACGCCAAAGATCATCACGATGTTGACGGCGACCGCGATGTTGGCGAAAAGACCGAACAGCCCGTAGGTCACCAGCATAAAGAAGATAACCAGCGCCCCGCCGACATAGGCGGCATGCTCGCCGGCGTTGATCGAGTCCTGGCCGAGGCCGGGGCCGACGGTGCGTTCCTCGATCACGGTCAGCGGTGCCGGCAAGGCGCCGGCGCGTAGCAGGATGGCAAGATCATTGGCCTGCTGGACGGTGAAATTGCCGGAAATCTGTCCGGAACCGCCGAGAATGGGCTCGCGGATCACCGGCGCCGAGATCACCTTATTGTCGAGCACGATGGCGAACGGCTTGCCGACGTTGGCCTGCGTCGCCTCGGCGAACTTGCGGGCGCCGCTCGAATTGAACCGGAAGCTGACAATCGGTTCGTTGTTACGCTGATCGAAGCCTGGCTGGGCATCGACCAGATCGGCGCCGGAGACCAGCACGCGTTTTTCGATCAGATATTTTTGGCCGCCCTCGCCGTCCAAGATTTCCGAGTCCTGCGGCACGTGGGTCGCTTGCGCCTGCTCCGCCGTTTCGGAAAG
>JASHSY010000126.1 GCA_030040825.1 Xanthobacteraceae bacterium | reverse complement strand
CACGATCCGACTAATCCAGTTCCCGCTTCATCCGACTAATCCAGTCCGCTTCGCACGCCAATTACCTGCTATTTAGTCAAGCAAAGTGCATGCGATGCCCAGATCGAAGTCGAAGCGGCCGGCCCGCCAAAGGCTGCAAGGCAGGGGTCGGCATGTCCGGAGTGTAAATCCCATCCGCCTGACCACCCGCCCATCATGCCCAAATGGCTATGGCTGCAGCCGACACGGTGTCTTCCGGCTTGATCGCACGTATGCGGCTCTTAAGTTTTCCAGCCGCCAGGACGGCGGACCTCATTCCTCTTGCGCGCCTTCTAGGTCTTTCACTTTGAGGCCGTGTTTCATGAAGAAGCGGTATTGCGCAAAATTCTGCTCATAGAAGGCCCTTTCTTCCACTGGCCCGATCATCTCGAAAGCGTAGTTATAAAACTCGCCGGACTTTGATTTGTCTTTAAACGAGGACATTTCAAAGACCGCGCCAAACGATGGGGCGCGCAGCACCTTCAGTTGATCGATCAGCTTGGTTGCAACCTTCATGGTCGCCCCCTGCAATATCACCACCGCTGGCGTCAAATCCTGTAGATCCGGAAATGAACATACGATCGAATACATGCGCGTTGCCGCAGGCGGCGATTTAGGATCGTTCGGATTTGAGCTGCCCCGTTTATCGAGGCCCGACGCCGCCACAGTCGCAGCAGTCCGCCACTTTACGGCCTGGCCGCTCTTAAACTGGATGGTAAACTCGGTATCGGCGGGCGCCCAATGCTTGCCGTCGTCGGCTCGAGCAAGAATGCCGCCGCCCGCCTCCCGCGGACGCCACAAAATAAAGCGCCAGTCAATGTAAATTGGGCAAATGCGAACGGTCGATCCGAGCGTGTCATCGATCCGGCTATGCCAGAATTCGCCCGGTTTTGCTTTATTGAATGCAGCAAGCTCAGGCGACGATGACTGAAGCAGTTTCAGTCGCGGCATTTCCAGGCGGTCGCCAGCGCCAAGCCCGCCCATGCCCGCATATCCCTCCACGAACGCGGGCAATTGCGCCTTAGCCATTACACTCTCCTCGACCGTGGTTGGGCTCGCATCTTGCGCCCATCTTCTGGTGCGATTTATCTAATAAATGGCAGGGCGGGAATTGCAATCTGCGCCGCACCGCGACGGGGCACTACATTTTCAGTTTCAATAAGATGGGTGCGACAAATGGTGCGGGCGCCGAACCGTCTGACGATTTTGATTTCATCGGTCTCTCGGCGTTGATCGTGACATAAGTCGTGACATAAGTTACGACACAGGCTGCGCTTAAGCTGCAGTTACGACATAGGCTGCGCTTAAGCTGCGCTTAATAAGATGTGAAAAAAATACGCATTTATAAGATGCGAAAAAAATACCTATTTATCCCCTTGCGTTTCCGAACCATTCGTCTAGCATTAATACCGTTAAAAACTACCGTCGCCGATCATGTGGATTGAGAACGACGGGTGATGAGCGGAAGCGCTGTAGTTCAAGTATCAAAACTAACCGCCGCCGATCATGTGGATCAGAGGACGACGGATGATGAGCGAAAAGTCCCTGGCGTCCCTGCAATGGCCGTCCGTTGTTGTACTGGCGACGCTTGCAGGTGTGTGGGCCGCATTGCCGGCCGTGGCCAACGCAGCGGAAGATACCGCGGCGGGCCAACAAGTATTCCAGAATAATTGTGCGGCCTGTCACAGTGTGGGCAAGGGCGCCTTGGTTGGCCCCGACCTAAAGGGTGTCACCACAAGGCGGTCGCACGAATGGCTGCAGCAGTGGATCACGGCGCCGGACGCGGTGCTGGCCAAGAAAGATCCGTACGCGACCAATTTGCTGCATCAGTTTCATGATGTGCAGATGCCCAATCTGGGGCTTAGCGCTGCCGACGTAAACGCCGTCATCGCTTATCTTGGCGCGGCGGGTGCAACGGGGGCGGCTGCACCGGCGGCCGCGAGCGCGCCTGCCATTCAGGGTAACCCGGAGGCGGGCAAAGAGTTGTTTACCGGCGTGGTGCGCTTCGCCAACGGTGGGCCGCCGTGCATGGCCTGTCATAGTGTCGGCGGCATCGGAAGCTTGGGCGGCGGGCGACTGGCGCCTGACTTGACGACCGTGGTCGCGCGCTTCGGCGGAGCTCCTGCGGTGGATGCCTTCGTTGCCGGCACGCCGACCCCGACCATGAAAGCAGTATGGTCGAAGCAGCCGCTGACTCCCGAGGAGCGTGCGAACGTGGTTTCGTTCATCGCTCAAGCGGCTTTGACTCAACGTCCGGTGCAGGCGATCGGGCAAGTCGCGGGGTTGGCCGTCCTGGGTGCCGTGATCCTGCTCGTGATCGCCGCCGTCAGATGGCAGTACAGGCTACGTTTCGGGGTGCGGCGTCCGATGATGGCTACTCCCACCACCGGAAATTCCGGTCCGTATTCCGGCGGCTGGTTTACCGGTCCCTATCACCCCGGTTGGAAGGCTAGGTTTACCCCGGGCGGCGGCGACACGCCTCGCCCCTCGATTCCCCCGAGGAGACGCTAATGAGTTGGATACTCGATCTGGTCAACCCACAGGAGCGCAAGTGGGAAGAGTTTTACCGAAACCGCTGGGCGCACGATAACATCATCCGCAGCACGCATGGTGTGAACTGCACCGGCGGCTGCTCCTGGGCGATCTACGTCAAGGACGGGATTGTCACCTGGGAGATGCAGCAGACCGACTATCCGTTGCTGGAAAAGACTTTGCCGCCGTATGAGCCGCGCGGCTGTCAACGCGGCATCTCGGCATCTTGGTATGTCTACAGCCCGATCAGGGTAAAATACCCCTATGCGCGCGGTCCGCTGATGGACATGTGGCGCGAATCGAAAGCCACGCATGCCAATCCGATTGAGGCGTGGAGCGCACTGATCAACGACCCGCAAAAGCGGGCGCGCATGCAGCAGTCGCGCGGCAAGGGCGGTTACCGCCGCGTCAAGTGGGACGAGGTGACGGAGTTGATTGCCGCCGCCAGCCTGTACACGGCGCGCAAATATGGGCCTGACCGGGTGATCGGCTTCTCGCCGATCCCGGCGATGTCAATGTGCTCCTTTGCGGCGGGTACGCGCTTTCTCTCGCTCTTTGGTGGCGCGTGCCTGAGCTTCTACGATTGGTACGCCGACCTGCCGACGTCGTTCCCGGAAATTTGGGGCGACCAGACCGACGTGTGCGAA
>JASHSY010000125.1 GCA_030040825.1 Xanthobacteraceae bacterium | reverse complement strand
GCTGGATCGACCGGCTCAAACCCAAACGCGCGATCCTCACCAACCTGCATGCCGACCTCGACTACGAGGCGCTGCGCAAGCAATTGCCGCCGCAAATCGAGCCGGCTTATGACGGCATGCGGATCAGCCTTGAGGAAACCAGCGCCAAATAAGGCTTATCGCCCTATGTTCCATAATATGTCTTATGCGAATCATGTTTTCACAGGTGGGATTTACTCCCGAGCGTAATTCCCTCTCAACGCATGGGAATTTGCCGCAAGCCTAAGCGAGAGACCCGTCATGACTCCTTCGCGCGACATTAGCCGGCTGATTGAAATCATGGCGGCGCTCCGCACGCCGAAGACCGGCTGTCCGTGGGATTTGCAGCAAAACTTCGCGACTATAGCGCCGTATACGTTGGAAGAAGCCTACGAGGTGGCCGACGCGATTGCGCGCAACGATCTCGCCGACCTCAAGGACGAACTCGGCGATCTTCTGCTGCAAGTCGTGTTTCATGCCCGCATGGCGCAGGAACAGGACGCGTTTGCGTTCGGCGATGTGGTCGAGGCGATCACCGCGAAACTGATCCGCCGGCATCCGCACGTCTTCGGCGAGAAGCGCGCCGACGATCCGCAGGCCGTCAAAGGGCTGTGGGAGGAGATCAAGGCGCAGGAGAAACAAGAGAAGGCGGCGCGCGGTGTGCCTGCGCCGGGAGGTGCGCTTGCCGGCGTGCCGGTCGCCCAGCCCGCATTAACCCGCGCACTGAAGCTGCAAGCCAAAGCAAGCCAGGTCGGCTTCGACTGGAATGATCTGCGCGCGGTCTTGGGCAAAATCCGCGAAGAGATCGACGAGATCGAGGACGCGCTCGACAGTAATTCTACAAACGCCGCAGGTGAAATCGGCGACCTGTTGTTCGCCGCCGTTAACCTCGCACGCCACCTGCGCGCCGACCCGGAAACGCTGCTGCGGCAAACCAACGCGAAATTCGAGCGGCGCTTTGCGGCAATCGAGCAGGCGCTGGCCGCGCGCGGCAAGACCCCGCAAGATTCTTCGCTCGAAGAAATGGACGCGCTGTGGAACGAGGCGAAGAAAAAAGAATCTCCCTCTCCCCGCATCCGGGGAGAGGGTCGGGGTGAGGGGGATTGACCGCTAGGCTCAGAATCGCGGTAACGCCCCCTCACCCGCTCGCCATAGCGCGTCGAAGACGCGCGTGAACGCGCTTAAGGCTTGCGACCTCTCCCCGCGCAGCGGGGAGAGGTGATTAGTGCCCAAACTTCTCCCGCACCTCGTCCGCCCTCGCCGCGTCAACCCGCACCGTCATGGCGATGCGGCCGGTTTCTTCGTTGACGGTTTTGCCGATCACCTCGGTATGACGGTGCAGCCAGCTTACGCCGGCGCCGTCGGCAGCATCGAGCTCAAGCGCAATGACCGGACGGCCTTCGGCCAGTCGCGCCTCAATCGCCGCCGAAAGTGCATCGATCCCCTGCCCGGTGATCGCCGAAACCAATGCCGGCCGCGCGTCCACCGGACGGCGTTCGGCAAGATTGGCCAGCCGCGCGCGCTCCTCGGCATCGAGCCGGTCGATCTTGTTCCACACCTCGATCAGTTTTTGTTTGTTGCCGGGTCCGTTGTGCGGATCGATGCCGAGCTGGCGCAAAATGTCCTCCACGTCGGTCAATTGCGCCTCGGCATCTTCATGCGAGACGTCGCGCACGTGCAGGATAATGTCGGCTTCGATCACCTCTTCCA
Source organism: Xanthobacteraceae bacterium (assembly GCA_030040825.1). Lineage (GTDB taxonomy): Bacteria > Pseudomonadota > Alphaproteobacteria > Rhizobiales > Xanthobacteraceae > BOG-931. Next base: position 4,219 of record JASHSY010000125.1, on the reverse strand, counting down.
GCGTGGCGCGGAACGCGGCGATCAGCATGGTCGGCAGGTCGGAGATAAATCCGACCGTGTCGGAGAATATCACGCGCGCACCGTGCGGCAGGTCGACGGCGCGCAGCGTTGGATCGAGCGTCGAGAACAGCATGTCGGCGGACAAAACCCGCGCCTGCGTCATGCGGTTGAACAAGGTGGACTTGCCGGCATTGGTGTAGCCGACCAGGGCGACGATCGGATACGGCACGCGCCGGCGGCTTTCGCGGTGCAGTTCGCGCGTGCGTTTGACCTTGACCAGCTCGCCTTCGATCTTGGCGAGCCGCTCCTCGATCATGCGGCGGTCGGCCTCAAGCTGGGTTTCGCCGGGACCGCCGAGAAAGCCGAAGCCGCCGCGCTGGCGCTCAAGATGGGTCCAGGAGCGCACCAGCCGGCCCTTCTGATAGGTCAGATGCGCATGCTCGACCTGCAGCGCGCCTTCGCGCGTGCGCGCGCGCCGGCCGAAAATTTCCAGGATGAGACCGGTGCGGTCGAGCACCTTGGCGCCCCATTCTTTCTCCAGATTGCGCTGCTGCACCGGCGAAAGCGCGCAGTCCATGACCACGAGGCCGGCGTCCTGCGTTTTGACAATGCCGGCGATCTCCTCGACCTTGCCCTTGCCGATATAGGTCGCCGGCCGGACAGCGCCGAGCATGACTATGCCGGAATATTCGACCTGAAGACCGATGGCGCAGGCGAGCCCGACCGCTTCATCGAGCCGAGCCGTTGGGCCGCGATCGGTAGCAGCGGCATACGCCGCCTGGCGCCGCAGCGCCGGCTCGATGACAAGCGCCCGGCCCGTCGCCGAGCCAGTCGGGCTTAACCTGTCAGCGCGCGTGTCGCGGCGACGCGGCTGCAATCAGACCTTTTCCCCGACCGGCGCATCCTCGGCGCCTTCGAAGAGCTGCACCGGGTGCCCCGGCATAATGGTCGAGATCGCATGCTTATAGACGAGCTGCGAATGCCCGTCGCGACGCAGCAGCACGCAAAAATTATCGAACCAGGTCACCACGCCTTGCAACTTGACGCCATTCACCAAAAAGATGGTGAGCGGGATTTTGCTTTTGCGGACGTGATTGAGGAAGGTGTCTTGCAGATTTTGTGAGCGGTCGGCTGCCATGGCCGTTGTTTCCGTTCTTGTACCGCGGGCCCCTGCCCCGCGGGTCTTTTCTTACGCTTCCTTAAAGTGGGGTGGATTGGACGAAGCGAAAACCCACCCAAGCCGTTTATTAGAAGGCACCCCGGCGGGCGATGCAAGTCTATTTGCCCAGGCTTGGGACGAATGTGCTTTCGGGCAGCCGTTTGGGAGAACAAAATGGCCTGCCCGACGCTAGCTCTGCTCTGCGTAAAGATGAAAATCGCGGCGGAGCGTGGTGGCGACCGGTCCCGGCTTGCCATCCCCGATGGCATGCCCGTCGATGCGCACCACCGGCAGCACGATCTGGGTTGCGGCCGTCATGAAAGCTTCCCGCGCCGCATAGGCTTCCGCCAGCGTGAACGGCCGCTCTTCCAGCCAGAGCCCCTGCGCCTTGATCATATCGAACAGCACGGTGCGGGTGATACCGCGAAGGATGCCGTGATCGGCGGGGCGCGTGACTACCGCCCCAGCGGCGGTCACGATCCAGGCATTGGTCGAAGCGCCTTCGGTGACGTAGCCGTCCTTGTCGACGAACCACGCGTCGCGCGCACCCTGCTCAATGGCGGCCTGCCGCGCCAGCACATTGGGCAAAAGTCCGATGGTCTTGATGTCGACCCGGCCCCAGCGGTCGTCCGGCACGCTGATCACCGCAATACCTTTGGCAGCGAGGGCTTCGTTGCGCGTCCGGTTGAGCGGCCGGGCGGTCACCACCAGGCTTGGCTTGACCTGCGGCGCCGGAAAGCCGTGGTCGCGCCGCGCCACGCCGCGGGTGACCTGAAGATAGACGTTGCCGTAGCCGATGCGATTTCGCCGCACTACTTCGTGCAGGACGACGCTGAGCGAGCGCGGCGACATCGGCGCGCGGATGCGTAATGCGTCGAGTGAGCGCTGCAAGCGCACCATATGGCGCCGCTCATCGATCAGCCGCCCTCCCCGCACCTCGCAGACTTCGTACACGCCGTCGCCGAACTGATAGCCGCGATCCTCGATATGCACCTTGGCGTCGCGGAACGGGAGGTAGCGGCCGTTGACGTATGCGTAGCGAGACATTTCTCAGCAATCAGGTTTCAGGGATCGGGAATCAGGGATCGACTGCGAGGACTTCAATTTTTGATACCTGATGCCTGATGCCTGATCAGTCGATCCCCAGCGCTTTGAGCTTGCGGTGCAGCGCCGAGCGCTCCATGCCGACGAATTCGGCGGTGCGCGAAATGTTGCCGTCAAAACGGCTGATCTGCGCGAGCAGGTATTCACGCTCGAACACCTCCCGCGCCTCGCGCAGCGCCAGCGTCATCAGGTGATCGCCGCCCTTGTCGTTCGGCATAGCCGGAATCATCGAGCTCACGTCCTGCGGCAGCATCGCGGCGGTGATGACGGCTTGCGGATCGCCGCCGGTGAGGATCATCAGCCGTTCCACGTTGTTGCGAAGCTGGCGCACGTTGCCGGGCCAATCGTGCGATTGCAACACGGCCAGCGCGTCGCTGCCGACCGTGCGCTTGGGTAGGCCGGTGGTCTGCGAAATCTGCGTCATGAAGTATTCGACCAGTTCGGGAATATCGTCGCGGCGGTCGGCGAGCGCCGGGACGCGGATCGGCACAACCGAAAGCCGATGATAAAGATCCTCGCGGAACCGGCCGGCGGCGATATCGGCCTCGATGTTGCGGCTGGTCGAGGAGACGATGCGGACGTCGACCGTCACTTTGGTGCTGCCGCCGACGCGCTGGAAGGTCTGATCGACCAGGACCCGCAGAATCTTGTTCTGCGTCTCGCGCGGCATGTCGGCGATTTCGTCAATGAACAGTGTGCCGCCGTGCGCCTCTTCGAGCGCCCCGACCTTGCGGCTTTGCGTGCCGTTGCCGGCTTCGACGCCAAACAGCTCGATCTCCATCTGCTCCGGCATGATGGCGGCGGCGTTGATGACAATGAACGGCCCATCGGCGCGCGCCGACAGCGCGTGCAAGGTGCGCGCGGCCAGTTCTTTGCCGCTGCCCGAGGGCCCGACGATAAGAACGCGGCTATTGGTCGGCCCGACTTTCTCGATCGTCTGCCGCAACTGATTGGCGGCCGACGAATGCCCGATAATGGTCGAAGCCAGCGGACCGAGCTGTTTGAGCTCCCTCACCTCGCGCCGCAGCCGCGAGTTCTCCAGCGTCCGTTCGGCGACCAGCAACAGCCGGTCCGCCTTGAACGGCTTTTCGATGAAGTCGTAGGCGCCGCGCTTGATCGCCGAAACAGCGGTCTCGATGTTGCCGTGGCCGGAGATCATCACGATCGGCAGATCGGGATGCTCCTGTTTGAGCAAATCGAGCAGTTGCAGGCCGTCCAACCGGCTGCCTTGGAGCCAAATGTCGAGGAACACGAGATTCGGCCGCCTTGCCACTACGGCGGCAAGCGCCTGATCGCTGTCGGCGGCCGTGCGGGTGCCATGGCCTTCATCCTGCAAAATACCGGCGACCAACTCGCGGATATCGACCTCATCATCGACGATCAGAATGTCGGATGCCATGATCAGACCGTTGCCGTTTGCGGTTTTGCCTGTTCAGGCGGCGCTGCGACGCCCTCGACTGCGAAGCGTAGCTGCATCCAGGCCCCGCGGGCGCCGGGATTTTTCTCTGCGGCATCGCGCAGTTCGAGATTGCCGCCGTGTTCCTCGAGGATGCGGCCGACAATTGCCAGCCCCAGTCCAGTGCCTTTTTCGCGCGTCGTCACATACGGCTCGAGCAGCCGCGCCCGGTTCTCCTTGGGCAATCCGACGCCGTTGTCGATCACGTCGATCGCCACGTCGTTGCCATCGCGCCGCGCGCTGACGGTGATGCGGCCCTTCCCCAACTGCCCCGGCGGCACCGCCGCAATCGCTTCGGTCGCGTTTTTGATAATATTGGTGAGCGCCTGCGAAATCAGTCGCCGGTCGAAACGCGCCGCCATCGCCTCCGCCGGCAGCTCGACATCGAAATCGATGTCGGGATGGGCAACCCGCATCAGGAACACGACCTGCCGCACGGTATCTGCCACGTCCTCGCCGGCGATAACCGGTTTCGGCATACGGGCGAAGCGGGAGAACTC
>JASHSY010000124.1 GCA_030040825.1 Xanthobacteraceae bacterium | reverse complement strand
CGAATGAAGGCCGCGGCTATGTGCTCCGCCGCATCATGCGCCGCGCCATGCGGCACGCCGAACTGCTCGGCGCCAAGGAACCGCTGATGTGGAAGCTGGTTTCTGACTTAACGCACGAAATGGGTCGAGCCTATCCAGAGCTGGTGCTCGCGGACAAACAAACGACTGAAATTCTCGGTCTGGAAGAGGTGCGGTTTCGGCGTACCTTAGCCAGAGGACTCGAAATTCTTGAGGAAAAGAGTGCTCGGCTGAAAAAGGGTGACATGCTGGATGGCGAAACCGCGTTCTTGCTAGCGGACACCTATGGGTTTCCATTGGACCTCACGCAGGATGCGCTCCGCTCACGCGGTATTGGTATCGATATCGCTGGGTTTACTGACGCGCTAGAAGAACAGCGCAAGAAAGCGCGCGCGTCATGGGCCGGCTCGGGCGAAGCCGCCGATGAGGCGGTATGGTTTAGGTTGCGCGAGAAATTCGGCGGCACCGATTTTCTTGGTTACGAAACGGAAACTGCCGCCGGCGTCGTTCTGGCACTGATGCGTGACGGCAAGGAAGTGGCGGAGTTGCAAAAGGGCGAGACGGGAGCGGTCGTCCTCAACCAAACGCCATTCTATGCCGAATCCGGAGGGCAGATCGGCGATACCGGGGTGATGATCGGTGAGGGTATTCGGTTCGCTGTCACTGATACCCAGAAACGCGCCGGCGATCTGTTCGTGCATCTCGGCACGGTCGATGAGGGCACGCTCAAAGGTGGTACCGCGCTCGACCTCAAGGTCGAGCATGCACGACGCAGCGCTATAAGAAAAAACCATTCGGCGACGCACCTCTTGCACGAAGCGTTGCGTCAGGTGCTTGGCGACCACGTGGCGCAAAAAGGTTCGCTGGTCGCGCCGGATCGGCTGCGGTTCGACTTCTCGCATCCGAAGCCGATGACGGAAGCGGAGATCGAACGCGTCGAGGACATCGCCAACGACGTTGTGTTGCAGAATGCTCCGGTAACGACCCGACTGTTGAGCCGCGACGACGCCGTTGCTTCGGGGGCGCGCGCGCTGTTCGGGGAGAAGTATGGCGACGAAGTACGCGTCGTCGCTATGGGCGAGAGTGGTGGCAATGCGATGGGCTGGTCGGTCGAATTGTGCGGCGGCACGCATGTCAACCGCACCGGCGATATCGGCGTTATTTCCGTGGTCGGCGAGTCCGCAGTCGGCTCGGGCGTTCGGCGCATCGAGGCGCTGACCGCGCAGGCCGCGCGCGCCAACGCCAATCATTTCGCGCGGCTCGCCAAGGCGAGCGCAACCGAATTACGTGTGCCCGTCGACGAAGTACCGGGGCGGATCACCGCGCTCCTGGACGAGCGTAAAAAGCTCGAGCGCGAATTGTCCGATGCAAAGAAAAAACTCGCGATGGGCGGTGGTCAGTCGGCCGATGGCGATGAAGGCATCGAGGATATCGACGGCGTCAAGGTAATGGCTAAGACGCTGAGCGGCGTCGACGCCAAGGATTTGCGCAGCCTTGCCGACGAAGGCAAAAAAAAGCTCGGTTCGGGCATTGTGATCCTCGTCGCCAACGATCCGGAAGGAAAAGCTGCGCTAGTTGTCGGCGTCACCGGCGACCTCACCGGTGCAAACAACGCGGTGCAGATGGTGCAAGCAGGCGTCGCCGAACTCGGCGGCAAGGGTGGCGGCGGACGGCCGGATATGGCGCAAGGCGGCGGTCCGAATGGCGCTGCCGCCCAGGCAGCCCTCGTCGCCATCAAGAAATTGATTAAGCCCGCGGTATCTCCCGGCCCCTGAACGCTGCGCGCTTAAATCTCGACGACCATTCCGTCCGCTGCGGTCTCAAACGGAATTTCGGCACGGCGCGCCAGCATGTCGTGGCCCATGTGCGTCAGAATAAGACGCTTCGGGCGAATTTGGCCGAGGTGACGCTCAAGCGACGACAAGGTCATATGCGTTGGCACGGGCTTGTCGCGCGTGAACGCCTCACAGATGAACAAATCAGCTTCATAGCCCACGTCGATCAGTGAATCGGTCCATTCGGTATCGCCTGAATAGGCGAAAACCTTGCCTTCCGCTTCGAATCGGAAACCAAGGCAAGGACCGGCCCGGTCGTCGTGCTTGACGTGAAACGGGGTCAGCCGTAGCGCGCCGACGTCATTTCGCTTGCCAATTTCCAGCTCTCTCAATTGCAAGGGAAATTTCAGTTTTAGATCGCGCGTTCCGGGAAAGCCAACTTCCATGATGTCGCCGAAGCGCGATTGGAGACTGGGCGGCCCGACAATGGTCAGCGCGCGCTCGCGATCGAGCACGTAGTTCGCTTCGAGCAGGAAAAACGGAACGCCGCCAACGTGATCGCCATGGAAATGGGTCAGGAAGATGGTGCTGATGTCGTTGCGACTGATCGCAAGCTTGTGCATCGCCACGACCGAACTCGCGCCGCAGTCTATCAGGACATTGAAATTGCGTCCGACCAGGTGAAAACAGGTATTGAATCGTCCGCCCGATCCGAAGGCGTCGCCGCACCCAACGAATTGCAATTGCATGAATGGTCCTTGGGACGTGTCGTTCTGCCTCGAAACCTACCCCCGACTCCGGATATTCTGCCCCCGTTTCGCGAGCCGGTACGTGATAAGGGTCACACTGCCGGATATCTTTGCGGGGATGCTGCCCATAAGCAATTGCACTATCACGGGTTTTTGCCTTTACCTTTTTTCACGCTGTGGTGTGCAATCTGGCTATGGAAGCATTGCGTCGGGCTATGCCACGATCACACCACAAACCGGCGCAACCTGCCATGCGGACTGGAAGTCTAAGGGGACCGTGGGTGTTTGTAAGGTCGCATTGCACTGGCGCATTTGTGGTCCTGGCGGCGGCCCTTGCCCTCGGTGGCTGCGCCAACAGCGACTTCGATACGAGTGCCGCCTGGTTTGCGAAGCCGCTCGACGTGTTCGGCAGCAAAGGCGGCTACACCTATTCCAATCTTTCGGATAGCACGAACGGACAGCGTCCGGTCACGGCGAATGATCTGATCGACGCCAATGGCGCGTGTCCCGCGGCGCCAGCCCCACCTGCGGTGCCACCGCAACCTCAATCGCCACAGGTGAAAAGCGCAACCGCCGCGGACAGCGCCCAAGTCTCAGCCGATATGTCCTCCCTGATCGGTGGCGGCGTCGCCATCGGAATGACCGAATGCGACGTGGTAGGCCGCTTGGGCCGGCCAACCACGATTAATTTCGGCAAGAATCCGAATGGATATCGGACGGTGGTCTTCACCTACAGCAACGGAACGCGGCCGGGCGACTATCGCTTCGCCGCCGGCCGGCTGACCGAGATGGACCGCGTCGACGCGCCGGCGCCGCCCCCCGAGCCGGCAAAGAAAAAGATCGCAAAGAAAAAGCCGGCAAAACCCAAAGAGCCGCCCAACGCTGCCGATAAGACTTAAAGTTTGCAGCAAGGTCGCAGCCGGCGAGGGCGCTCCGCTTGTCGAGACGATTGGTGGCGGCTATAAGCCGCGAACTTTCACTTCGTTCGAAACCCCCAAAGGATAATTTTGATGGCCGTTGAGCGGACGTTTTCGATCATCAAACCAGACGCTACGGCGCGCAATCTGACCGGCGTGATCAATGCGATGATCGAAAAGGCTGGACTGCGCATTGTCGCACAGAAGCGGGCGTTGATCAGCCGCGCGCAAGCCGAGACTTTTTATGGCGTCCATCGCGAGCGGCCGTTTTTTCGCGAGCTCGTCGATTTCATGACGTCCGGTCCGGTAGTCGTTCAGGTGCTTGAAGGGGAAAATGCGATCGCCGGGTATCGCGACCTGATGGGGGCAACCGATCCGGCGAAGGCGGCTACGAATACCATCCGTAAAGCATTTGCGCGCTCGATCGGCGAAAACTCAGTGCATGGCTCCGACGCCGCCGATACCGCGCAAAAAGAAATTGCGCAATTCTTCTCCGGCAACGAAATCGTCGGTTAGAATACTGCCGCCGGCTTCAGTAGCGCCGAGCTTGGTGCAGAGGATAAACGCGGGCCGACGATGGCGCGATGCAGCCATGCTTGCGCCGTATTTGTCGGTTTGTTTTTGCCGGCAATCGGATTTTGACCTTCCGGCCGGTGCTGTCACTTGACGAAACCTTGGCGACACGATCGTTTCGGATTTTCGCCAAAATCTGGCTTGCGGCGCGGAGCCACCGTCCGCAATAGGCGCGCGGTGCCACTCGGTGTCTTCACCGCATCTGGGACCGACTGAGGAGACAGACGATGCAAAAAGGCACCGTCAAATGGTTTAATCCCACGAAGGGCTACGGATTTATCAAACCGGCAACCGGCGACAAGGACGTATTTGTCCACATTTCCGCGGTCGAGCGTGCCGGTCTGCGCACGCTTAATGAAGGCCAGGAAGTCGAGTACGAACTGGTGACCAACCGCGGCCGCAGCTCGGCGGAAAACCTCAAGGTGGCTTGAGCGCTCACGCGGAAAAATTCTGATCCTGTAACCCCCGGCTTAGCGGCCGGGGGTTTTTGCGTCTACTTTGCTTTTGCTTGGTCGGCTGCCGCGGTCAAGCCTACTTTGCCTTCGGCAAGCGCGCGCAACGCCCGCGGGTAGATCCGGTGTTCGAGTTCGAGCACGCGCGCGGACAATGTTGCTTCCGTATCGTCGTCGCGTACCGCGACCGATTCCTGCTCGACTATCGGTCCTGCATCCATTTCCGGCACAACGAAGTGGACGGTGGCGCCGTGCCGCGTCGCGCCGGCTTCGAGCACGCGCCGGTGCGTGTGCAGCCCCTTGAATTGCGGTAGTAGCGCCGGATGGATGTTGAGCATCCGGCCGCTCCAGCGGGCGACGAACCAGGGGGTCAGAAGGCGCATGAAGCCGGCAAGGCACACAAGATCGATCCGGTGCTCGCGAAGCTTGGCGTCAAGCGCTTGTTCGAATGCCGCGCGATCTTCGCCGAACCGAGCGTGATCGACTACCGCGGCGGGAATACCCGCATCGCGGGCACGCTCAAGACCGGGAGCGTCGTGACGATTGGAAACGACCAGTGCAATCACGGCCGGATAATCATCGGCTTTGGCCGCTTCGATCAGCGCCATCATGTTCGAGCCCCGGCCGGAAATCAGCACAGCGGCGCGCTTGCGATTCATGGCTCTTGCCAGGACAGGTCGAGATGTCCGCGAAATTTCACCCGCACATCGCCGTCGGTCGCGATAATTTCGCCAAGCCGTATCGCGGTTTCCCCGTTTGCCGCGAAGCATTCGATGGCGCCGGCGGTTTCTTTCGCGTCCAGCACGACAACCATGCCGATTCCGCAATTGAACGTGCGTAGCATTTCCGTTTTGCCGACTTTTCCTGCTGCGGCAAGCCACTTGAAAACCGGAAGGACCGGAACGCGGCCGAGATCGATCGAGGCGCACATCCCGCGCGGCAATACGCGCGGAATGTTTTCGGCGAATCCTCCGCCGGTGATATGGGCAAGCGCCTTGACGGCCTTAGTCCCGCGAATTGCGGCAAGGCACGAACGCACATAGAGGCGTGTTGGAGCAAGCAATGCTTCGCCCAGGCTGCGGGAGGGATCGAACGGAGCGGCCGCGTCCCAGGCAAGGCCGGACGCGGCAACCACGTGGCGCACCAGTGAAAATCCGTTTGCGTGCACGCCCGATGCGACGAGGCCAACTACCACGTCGCCCGGAGTGATGTCGCGCCGTGGCAGTAGATCCGCGCGGTTGACCGCGCCTACGGCAAAGCCGGCCAGATCGTAATCGCCATGTTGATACATGCCGGGCATTTCAGCGGTTTCACCACCGATCAGGGCGCAGCCGGTTTCGCGACACGCCGACGCAATGCCGGCGACGACTTTTGCGCCCACCTGCGGATCGAGCTTGCCGCAGGCGAAATAGTCAAGGAAGAACAGTGGCTCCGCGCCTTGCACCACGAGATCGTTCACCGACATCGCCACGAGATCGATACCGATCGTATCGTGGCGCGCCGTCTCGACGGCGACCTTGACCTTGGTGCCGACTCCGTCGGTTGCGGCGACCAGCAGCGGATCGGAAAAGCCGGCTGCCTTCAAATCGAACAGGCCGCCGAAGCCGCCGATCTCTGCATCGGCGCCCGCGCGCGCGGTCTTGCGCAGAAGCGGCTTGATCAGTTCCACCATGCGGTTGCCGGCGTCGATGTCGACACCGGCAGCCGCGTAGCGTGCCTCTTTCACGGGCGCACCAATTGCCGATGGCTCCATGCCCGGGAACGGGCGGTTCGGCGCCTCCTACGTCGGAATCGCCGGGTGCGCAAGCGCGGCCGTGCCTATATCCTACAAGAGGCGCTGGAGTCGGGGCCGGTTTTGGGTATTCCAAACCTCATCACTTTGGGGCGCATCATCTTGGTGCCGATCGTGGTCTGGGCGATCACGTCCGGCGAAATGGCTGCGGCTTTTTTTCTGTTTTTGGCCGCCGGCATCAGCGATGCCGTGGACGGCTTTATCGCCAAGCGTTTCCATATGGCCAGCGAGCTCGGTGCCTACATCGATCCGTTGGCGGACAAGGCCTTGATAGTTTCGATTTACGTCGCGCTCGGTATCGCCGCTGCGTTGCCGATTTCGCTGGTTATCCTTGTCGTCTCGCGCGACATCATGATCATTGCCGGTTTCATGCTGTCCTGGATGGTGGGAAAGCCGATGCCGATCAAGCCGCTGCCGGTTTCGAAAGCGAATACGCTGGCGCAAATCCTGCTCGCCGCCTGGGTATTGGCCGAGTACACCTTCGGCGTGAACGTTACGGCGATTACGGCGATCGGGGTCGGACTGGTCGCCGTCTTGACCTTGCTTTCGATCGCCTTCTATCTCGCCGAGTGGCTCCGCCACATGAATTCGTTCGGCACCGGGCACTGATCGCCCGATCGCCGCAAGGACGTGGGCTATGCGGTTCGAGCGGCATATCGTCTTCTGGATCGCCGCGTTCCTGGTCTTTATCGGCCTGCTGTGGTTGCTGCGCGCGATCCTTCTGCCGTTCGTGGTCGGCGCCGTGCTGGCCTATCTGCTCGACCCGCTCGCCAATCGCCTCACCAAGCGCGGCCTGAGCCGTCTCTTCGCGGCACTGATAATTTTGGGCGGTTTCATTATCGTTCTCGTCGCGCTCTTGATCGTGATCGTGCCGCTGTTGGTCAATCAGTTGTCGGCATTTGTCGCTCACATTCCCGCCTACGCGCGTCAGCTTCAGTCTTTCCTCAACGATCCAAGTCATCAATGGCTTCAGCGGGTGATCGGCGGTGCGTCCGGCGGCGGCGATTGGTCGGCCGCCGACTTGGTGAATAAATCCGTCGCCTATTTGAGTACTGTTCTGCCGGCCTTGCTGACGAAGGGTAAGGCGCTGCTCTCAATTTTTTCACTCATAGTGATTACACCGGTTGTCGCGTTCTATCTGCTCTGTGACTGGAACCGCGCTATCAACGCCTTCGATCAATTGATCCCACTGCGGCAGAAGGAAACCGTTCATGGCCTGGTGCGAGAAATCAATACGGCGATCTCCGGGTATTTGCACGGCCAGCTCCTGGTGTGCGTCATTCTCGGCGCTTATTATGCGGCCGCACTGACGCTCGCGGGACTAAGTTTTGGGCTGCTTATCGGCGTTGTCTCGGGCCTTCTCACCTTCATTCCCTATGTCGGCTCGCTGACCGCGCTGGTCATTTCGCTTGGCATCGCGCTGGCGCAATTTTTCCCCGATTGGTCGCATATCGTCATGATCGTCGGCCTTGTACTGATTGGCCAATTTCTCGAGGGCAACGTGCTTTCACCCAAGCTTGTCGGCGAGAGCGTCGGGTTGCATCCGGTGTGGCTGATCTTCGCGCTGTTAGCGGCCGGCTATCTATTCGGCTTTGTCGGCCTATTGCTCGCCGTTCCGATGGCGGCGGCGGCCGGCGTGCTGACGCGGTTCGCCATCCGACGTTATCGCGCAAGCCCGATCTATACCGGCGAGCAAACGCTTTGAGTGCCGTAGCTCAACGCCCGCGTCAGCTCGCGCTTGCGCTCGACCACGCCGAGAGCTATGCGCGCGAGGATTTCCTGTCGGGGCCATGCAATGAAAAGGCGCTTGCACTCGTCGACTGCTGGCCGGACTGGCCGGCGAATGCCGTCGCATTGGTCGGGCCGGAGGGCTCGGGCAAAACCCATCTGGCCATGATGTGGGCGGCTGCGGCGGGCGCTCGCGTGACGACGGCGCGTGCGCTCGACAAAATCGACGTGCCGTCGGCGCTGGCCACCGGGGCGCTCGTCGTCGAGGACGCCGCGATCGGCACCGATGACCGGGCGCTGTTCCATTTGATCAATCTTGCGCGCGAGGAAAACGCGTTCCTTCTGCTCAGTGCGCAGACGACGCCGGCCAGTTGGCCGACGGTGCTTCCCGATCTCGCTTCGCGGCTGCGCGCGCTGCCGGTGGCATCGTTGCAGGCGCCCGATGACGCGATATTGCGCGCCGTCATTGTTAAATTGGCCGGCGACCGTCAGCTCGTCCTCGATGAAGGAGTGGTGGGATATCTGTCTACGCATATAGAGCGTTCATTTGCCGCGGCACGCGCGGCAATTGCAGCCCTCGACAACGAAGCACTGCGATTGAGGCGGCCGGTTACGCGCGCGCTTGCCGCCGAGCTGTTCCGCGGCTGACGTGCCGCTTTGTTGCGGGGCCCAATGTTTCGACGACAATCTCGCCCAACGCTGTGAAATCGCGTTTGCGCGGCGATGTGCGTCGCCAAGCGAGCCCGACCGTGCGGGCCGGTTGCGGCTCGACGAAACGCAACAGTTTGACCCGGCCGTCACGCGCCTCCATTTCGGCGGCGACTTCCGGCAGGAGTGTCACACCGTATCCGTTCGCCACCATCTGCATGACTGTCGCCAGCGAAGTCGCACCGAGGCTCGCCTGTGCGTCGCTGTTTGCCGTACCGCAGAACGCCAACGCCTGGTCGCGCAGGCAGTGGCCCTCCTCCAGCAGAATAAGCCGACGCTGATCGAAATCTTTCACTCCCACCCGCCGGAATGTCGGCAGCGGATCGGACGCCGGCATCGCCAGCAGGAATCGATCGTCGAACAGCGGCAGCGTCTCCAAGTCGGCGCCGTCGGGCGGTAACGCCAGCATCACCGTGTCGAGCTCGCCGGCAGCGAGTTCATCGAGCAACGTTTTGGTCTGTGTTTCCCGCACTTCCAGACGCAGCAGGGGATATGATTTTTGCAGCTGCGGCAAAGCACGAGGCAGCACGTAGGGTGCCAACGTCGGGATAATTCCAAGGCGAAGTTTGCCGGAAAGGATCTCGCGGTGGCGGGCAAAGTCAACGAGGTCGCGGCTGGCAGCGAGAATATGTTCCGCGCGGCGCGCTACTTCTACGCCGATTTCAGAGAGGGCGATTTCACCGGCCCGCCGCTCTACCAATTCGGCCCCGATCTCGCGTTCAAGTTCCCGCACTTGCATCGACAAGGCGGGCTGCGTCACGGCGCAATCATCCGCGGCCCGCCCAAAATGCCGGTGGTGGGCGAGCGACACCAAATACCGTAACTGACGCAAAGTGATCACACCGATAAGCTATGCTTATCGCTACCAGCAGGCAATACGATTAGACCTGATGAGGATACGGGCTTAACTATCGCCAACGCTCGTCAGATCGCACCGAGGATACCAACTGGAATCTGACCGACAGCGCCTCAACTCGAAGAAGAACGCAACACGGACCGGAGAGAGCCATGGACGCAAAAACCGACGACAAGGCCGCGGGCAAATGCCCGTTTTCCCACGCCCGTACGAATCATGACTGGTGGCCGGACCAACTCAGCCTTCAGAGTCTCCACGCGAACTCTCCTTTGTCCGATCCTATGGGCGGGACGTTCGACTACGCCAAAGAATTCAAGAGCCTCGATCTGAAGGCCGTCATCAAGGATCTCCGTGCTTTGATGACGGACTCCCAGGAGTGGTGGCCGGCGGACTTCGGCCACTATGGTGGTCTGTTCATCCGCATGGCGTGGCACAGCGCGGGTACTTACCGCATCGCCGACGGCCGCGGCGGAGCCGGCGCGGGACAGCAACGCTTTGCGCCGCTTAATAGCTGGCCGGACAACGCCAACCTCGACAAAGCGCGCCGCCTGTTGTGGCCGATCAAGCGGAAATACGGACGGAAAATCTCTTGGGCCGATCTGATGATTCTCGCCGGCAACGTGGCTCTTGAATCGATGGGATTCAAAACGTTCGGGTTTGCCGGCGGCCGTGCCGACGTCTGGGAGCCCGAGGAGCTCTACTGGGGCCCTGAAGGAACCTGGCTCGGCGACGAGCGCTACAGTGGCGAGCGCCAATTGCAAAATCCGCTTGGCGCCGTGCAGATGGGACTGATCTACGTCAACCCGGCGGGACCGAATGGCAACCCGGATCCGGTCGCGGCGGCCAAGGATATCCGCGAAACGTTCTTCCGCATGGCGATGAATGACGAAGAGACCGTCGCGCTGATTGCGGGCGGTCACTCGTTCGGCAAGACCCACGGCGCCGGCGATCCGTCGCTGGTTGGGCCAGAGCCGGAAGGCGGCGCTCTCGAAGACCAGGGGCTGGGCTGGAAGAGTAAGTATGGCACCGGCATCGGCGCCGACGCCATCACCGGCGGCCCGGAAGTGACCTGGACGCAGACGCCGACGAAATGGAGCAACCTTTTCTTCAAAAACTTGTTCGAAAACGAATGGGAGCTGACGAAGAGTCCGGCTGGTGTACCGCAGTGGAAAGCAAAGGAAGCTGCTGCCACCGTTCCTGACGCCTTCGACAAATCGAAGAAGCATGTGCCGACCATGCTCACGACTGACCTCTCGCTGCGGATGGACCCGGCCTACGAGAAGATTTCGCGGCGTTTCTTCGAACATCCGGATCAGTTCGCCGACGCGTTTGCGCGCGCGTGGTTCAAACTCACGCACCGCGACATGGGTCCGATCCAGCGCTATCTCGGCCCGCTGGTGCCGAAAGAGACGCTGATCTGGCAGGACCCGATCCCCAAGGTGAATCATCCGCTGATCGGCAAGCAGGATATCGCCGCTCTGAAGGCGAAAATCCTTGCGTCCGGTCTGTCGGTATCACAGCTCGTCTCGACGGCGTGGGCATCGGCCTCGACGTTCCGCGGCTCGGACAAGCGTGGCGGCGCGAACGGGGCCCGCATTCGCCTTGCTCCGCAGAAGGATTGGGAGGTCAACCAGCCGGGCGAACTGGCAAAAGTCCTGCAGAAGCTTGAAGCAATCCAAAAAGCCTTCAACAAAGGTAAGAAGAAGGTCTCGCTCGCCGATCTGATTGTTCTGGGTGGCAGCGCTGCCATCGAGAAAGCCGCCAAGAAGGCGGGCCACGACGTGAAAGTTGCCTTCACGCCAGGTCGTATGGATGCGTCGCGGGAACAGACCGACGTTGAATCCTTTAAGCCGCTCGAACCGGTTGCTGACGGCTTCCGCAATTATTTCCACGGCAGGTCGCTGATGTCGCCGGAGGAGGCGTTGATCGACAAGGCACAATTGCTCAGACTCACCGCACCGGAGATGACGGTGCTCGTCGGCGGGCTGCGCGTGCTCGGCGCCAACGCCGGACAGTCCAAGCACGGTGTCTTCACCAAGAAGCCGGAGACGCTGACGAACGACTTTTTCGTGAACCTGCTCGACATGAGTACGGAGTGGCGGCCGTCTGGTGAGAATGCCTACGAAGGTCGTGACCGGAAGACGAAGGCGGCCAAGTGGACCGCAACCCGGGTCGATTTGATCTTCGGTTCGCACTCGCAACTCCGCGCGCTGGCCGAGGTTTACGCCTGCGCTGACGCAAAAGAGAAGTTCGTCAAGGACTTTGCCGCGGCGTGGACGAAGGTGATGAACGCCGATCGCTTCGACGTTGACTGATCAAGGTCGAAACGTGCGCGGGTAACGGCCGAAGACCGCTACTTCGGGAGGCGAAACGGCCGGGAATCGCCCCGGCCGTTTTGCTTTTTGCGGGCCACACCATAGGGGCAGGGACCAAGAGTGGTTAATTTGTCATAACGCATTGATTTTTATATACTATCACCTTCAAAAACCGGCCGCTCTGGAGACGCTGTCTGGCAAAGCTTGACGGAGCGATAGCCCGACGCGTTATCTCACTCTTGGCGTCATAGAATCGTTACTGAGTGCGACGAGGGTGACGGCGGCGGAACCAGGAGTAGTCATGGCCGATCGTGGCCAAGCCACGGCCGTTGCGTTCGAAAGCAGCCAGGCACGGCCGCTCGTTGCACCCATACGGCTCGCTGAGCCGGCCGAAAAACATCCGGCTTCAGAGTTGGCCGCGAGCCCCGACCGCTTCATCAACCGGGAATTATCCTGGCTTAACTTCAATCGCCGTGTTCTCGAAGAATCCGCCAACCGCGAGCACCCGTTGCTCGAGCGGTTGAAGTTCCTGTCGATTTCGGCGAACAACCTCGACGAATTTTTCATGGTGCGCGTCGCCGGTCTTCGCGCCCAGGTGCGTGCCGGTATCGGCACCAAAAGTCCGGAAGGTTTGACACCGGCCGAGCAGCTGACCCGTATCGCCGAAGCCGTTGTGCTTCTCGTTCAGGATCAACAAGCGCAGTGGCGTGAATTGCGCGCGGCCCTGGCGCAAGCTGGTATCGTCCTGATCGATGGTCCGGACGTCCCCAAGGCGGAAAAAGCGTGGCTCGAAGATTATTTCCTTTCGCACATCTTTCCGCTGTTGACGCCGCTCGCCGTCGATCCGGCGCACCCGTTCCCGTTCATTCCCAATCTCGGCTTCTCGATTGCGTTGCAGCTTGCGCGAGCCAAGGACGGCAAGGCGATGAATGCCCTGATCCGCATGCCCAACCGCATCGAACGTTTCGTGCGGCTGCCGCAGGCCGGCGAGGGCGGCGCAGCGCGGCTGATTTCAGTCGAAGGCGCCACCAGTCTATTCATCGGCAAGCTATTTCCCGGCTACACGGTAAAGGGCCTGGGCGCATTCCGCGTTATTCGCGACTCTGAACTCGAAATCCTCGAAGAAGCCGAAGACCTGGTGCGGCTGTTTGAAACAGCGCTTAAGCGGCGCCGCCGCGGATCGGTGATCAAGCTCGACATCGAGGCGGATATGCCGACGGAGTTGCAGCGCTTTGTCCAGCGCGCGCTCGGCGCCACCGACGACGGTGTGTTCAAGGTGGACGGCGTCTTGGCGCTCGATGAAATGTCACAAATCGCCAAGCTCAATCGGCCTGATCTCGAATTCGTGCCCTACAATCCCCGTTATCCCGAGCGCATCCGCGATCATGGTGGCGACTGCTTCGCGGCGATCCGGCAAAAGGACCTCATCGTCCACCATCCCTATGAATCGTTCGACGTCGTGGTGGACTTCCTGCATCAGGCGACCCGCGACCCGAACGTCGTTGCGATTAAGCAGACGCTCTACCGTACATCAGCCGACTCTCCGATCGTCAGGACGCTCGCTGAAGCTGCCGAAGCCGGCAAATCGGTCACCGCGGTGGTCGAACTCAAGGCGCGCTTTGACGAGGAGGCCAACATTCGCTGGGCGCGCGACCTGGAACGCGCCGGTGTTCAAGTGGTCTACGGCTTCATCGAACTCAAAACGCACGCCAAGCTGTCGCTGGTGGTGCGCCGCGAAGGTTCGGCTCTTGCCTCTTACGTGCATGTCGGCACCGGTAATTATCATCCGCTAACGGCGCGCATCTACACCGACCTGTCGTTTTTTACTGCCGATCCGGTCATCGCCCGCGACGTCGCGCGCGTGTTCAATTTTGTGACCGGCTATGCCGAGCCTGCCGAGTTGGAACGGATGGCGGTTTCGCCGCTGACGTTGCGCAAACGCATTGTCGAACACATCGACCAGGAAGTTTCCCATGCCAAGGCCGGCCGGCCGGCCGGAATTTGGATGAAGATGAACGCCCTGGTCGATCCCGACATCATCGACGCACTGTATCGGGCTTCGAGTGCCGGTGTGGCGATCGAACTTGTGGTCCGCGGTATTTGCTGCCTGCGTCCGGGCGTACCCGGGCTGTCGGAAAATATCCGGGTCAAGTCGATTGTCGGACGCTTTCTCGAGCACGGCCGCGTCTATTGCTTTGGCGCCGGCCATAGTCTGCCGCATGCCAAGGCTGCGGTTTATATCTCCTCCGCTGACCTGATGCCGCGCAATCTTGATCGGCGCGTCGAAGTGCTTTGCCCGATCCTCAATCCGACCGTGCATGAACAAGTCCTCGACCAGATCATGGTGGCGAATTTGAAGGACAATGAGCAAAGCTGGCAGCTCTTGGCCGACGGCACCTCTTCGCGCATCAAGGCCGGCGCGCAGGAGGACAAATTCAATGCCCACACCTATTTCATGACGAACCCAAGTTTGTCTGGGCGCGGAAAAAAGTCGCCCAAGGATTCTATCCCCCGGCTGCCCCGTGCCGAGCGGACATGAGCGGAAGACGGCACGCTTTGGGTTTGACCTGCGCTAAAATGCAAAGATGAGCCGAGTCATCGAAGCACCCGGACGCCTCAGTCACGGTCCGCCGCTCGCGGTCGTCGATATCGGCTCGAATTCGGTGCGGCTTGTGGTTTACGAGGGACTTTCGCGCAGCCCAACCGCACTGTTCAACGAGAAAGTTCTGTGCGGTCTTGGCCGGGAGGTGCAGACCACCGGCTTGCTCGCGGCTGACGCGGTCGAGCAGGCCCTGTCATCGCTCAAACGCTACCGGGCCCTGTGCACGACCATGGGCGTCCAGAAGGTCCTCGCGATCGCTACCGCAGCCTGCCGTGACGCCAAGAACGGCCGTGCCTTCATCAGCCTCGCCGAACGGATCATCCAGGCAAAAATCGAGGTTCTCTCCGGCCTTCGCGAGGCGGAATTGACCGCGCTTGGGGTGATGTCCGCCGTGCATCAGGCCGATGGCGTAGTCGGCGACCTTGGCGGCGGCTCGCTTGAACTCGTCGACGTTCACGGTACGCGTACGCGGCGCGGCTTGACGCGGCCGCTCGGCGGTCTGGCCTTGGTCGATATTTCCTCCAAGTCGCTCAAGAGAGCCGAAAAGTACGTGAAGAAAACGCTTAGCGCTCTGCCGATGCTTAAAGAATGCAAGGACCGCACCTTTTACGCGGTGGGCGGCACGTGGCGCGCGTTGGCGCGGCTGCATATGTGGCAAACCGGCTATCCGCTGCATGTGATGCACGGCTACACCATTTCCGCCGACGATGCGCTTGAGTTTGCCCGCTTAGTTCACCGGGTCGACGTCGACACATTGTCGAACATCGAAGTGGTGAACAATGCCCGGCGGCCGCTGCTTCCCTACGCCGCGCTGGTCCTTGAATACGTGCTGCGCATTGGCAAGCCGCAACGAGTGACCTTTTCAGCGCTCGGCGTTCGCGAAGGGTTGCTGTACTCGCTGCTCAAGAAAAAAGAGAAAAAAAAAGACGCTCTCATCGAAGCGGCGCACGATCTCAACCATCTGCGCTCCCGCTCGCCGCGCCACGGCGAAGAATTGATCGATTGGACGGATCGGTTCATGGCGTCGTCGGGTCTCGATGAAACGGCCGAGGAACGTCGGCTTCGTCACGCGGCGTGTCTGCTGGCCGATATCGGCTGGCGGGCGCATCCGGATTATCGCGGTGAACAATCGCTCAATATCATCGCCTATGGCGGCTTTACTGCGATCGATCATCCGGGTCGCGCCTACTTGGCGCTGGCCGTGTTTTATCGCCATGTCGGGTTGGTGATCGACGACGAGCTATCGCCACGGCTGCGCGAGCTTGCGTCGACGCGGATGATCGACCGCGCGCGGGTGCATGGTGCAGCGCTGCGGCTCGCTTACGTCATTTCAGCGGCCATGCCCGGTGTGCTGCCGAAAACCCGGCTCGGCGTCGAGCGGCATCGGCTCGCGCTGCGGCTGCCCGGCGAATTCGCGGCGTTGGGCGGAGATCGTGTGCTCAGCCGGCTGCGGGCGCTCTCCCGGCTGATTGGACGTGAACCGGTGATGCTGCTCGGCTAATCGTGTCGCGCGGGCGCGTTGCCTAACCGGCGATGTTCAGGTTGAATGGCGCTTGCCGCAAGGCGGCACCCCAGGGGAGGGGAACCATGGAAAACCTTAAGCGGTTCTTCGCGGTTATCGCGGTCATTTCGGTTCTAAATGGAATAGGACTTCTGCTTACGCCGAACGCTGTGCTGGTCACTTACGGCATTCCACCCGGTCCCGGCGCGGTGTTGGGCTTCCGATTGCTCGGCCTGACCTTGATCGAGTTCGGACTCATCAATTGGTTCGTCAGGTCTTCGCACGATTGGACGGCGCTGCGCGGTTTGTTGATTGGCGGTACGGTCGGATACGTTCTCGGGTTCTTGGTTTCGCTGTGGGCGACGCTAGGTCACATCATGAATCCGGCCGGCTGGGTCCTGGTGCTGACCTACGCCGTTTTGCTGCTCGGCTACGTCTACTCGCTTTGGGTCGGCACGAAAAAGTTCGCCAGCACGTAGGCTGCGATTCTAATCGGAAAAAGCGTTTAGCCGCGCTCGATAGCGGCCACCTTGCCTTTTGCGATGGCAAGCGCCAGCTCGCCGTGCTTGAGCGCGAGTGCTTTTTCGCCGAACAGCTCGCGCCGCCACCCGTGCAGCGCCGGTACATCCGCCGCGTCGTTGGCGGCAATGCGCTCCAGATCGTCGACCGTGG
Organism: Xanthobacteraceae bacterium; assembly: GCA_030040825.1. Taxonomy (GTDB): domain Bacteria; phylum Pseudomonadota; class Alphaproteobacteria; order Rhizobiales; family Xanthobacteraceae; genus BOG-931. The sequence continues at coordinate 3,302 of JASHSY010000124.1, read as the reverse complement.
CAATGACTTTGGCGGCGACGTGATGCTGCTCAGAGATCATCCGCAGCAGTACCTTGAGCAATTCGACCACCGCGGTGCCGTTCGCGGGCGCCGGCATCCTCGCGATGTGCGGCAGCGTTTTCATGTCCCGCCCGAGCCCGCGCGCAACGGCGGCGACGATGGCTTCGCCCGACCGTGAGCGTTCGAAGCCATTCGGCAGCGAACGCAAACTCTTCAGGCGCTCGGTCGTGGTCGGCGCCTGCACGGCGATGTCGGCGATGGCTTCGTCCTTGAGTACCCGGGAGCGCGGTACGTCACGCGCCTGCGCCTCGCGCTCGCGCCAAGCCGCGACTTCGATCAACACAGCAAGTTCTTTCGGCTTGCGCACACGGGTCTTCAGCCGCCGCCACGCGTTTTCCGGATCCATCCGGTAAGTGTCGGGCGACGTCAGCACGTTCATCTCTTCCTGGACCCAATCGGCGCGCCCGCGCCGACCGAGATCGGCGACCAGCGCCTGATAGATGTCGCGCAAATGCGTCACGTCGGACATCGCATAGGACAGCTGCGCCGTCGACAGCGGCCGACGCGTCCAGTCAGTGAAGCGGTGGGATTTGTCGAGTGTATCGCCGGTGATACGTTGAACGAGCTGGTCGTACGAGATGGAATCGCCGTAGCCGAGCACCATGGCGGCGACCTGCGTGTCGAAAATCGGGTGCGGGATAAGCTTGGCGAGGTGCCAGACGATTTCGATGTCTTGGCGTGCGGCGTGAAATACCTTCATCACTTTCTCATCCGCCATCAGCGAGAGGAACGGCGCAAGGTCGATGCCGGGAGCCAGCGCATCGACCACCACGGCCTCGTCCGTGGACGCCATCTGCGCCACGCAAAGCAGCGGATAGTAGGTGGTTTCGCGCAGGAATTCGGTATCGACGGTGACGAACGGGTGCGACGCCATGCGCCGGCAGACGGCAGTGAGCTCTGACGTCGAGACGATCGGCGCAATCGCAGTTTTGACAGTCGAATCAAACGCCATTTGAGCCTGATAGTTTGAGGCAGGGTCGATACGGGTGGCAAGGGCCGCGGCAGCCACAATTGCGCCGCTAGACGAACATTTTCATTTGGATGAATTCCCACGGGCTCGGCAACTCGCCGACCGGGACTTCGATCAGCGTTGGGCGGTCGCGGCGGGCGAAGCCCCGCCGCAAGGCGCCGCGCAATTCCTCCGGTGTTTGCGCTCGCTCGGCCTCCGCGCCGAAACTCTTGGCGAATAGAACGAAGTCGGGATTGGCAAGCTCGGTGCCGATCAGTCGATTGCCGAACCGTTCCTGCTGGACACGTCGCACATTGCCGAAAGCACTGTCATTGAAAACCACCGTGACCAGCGGGATGCGGTGGCGCATGGCAGTCGCAAGCTCGTTGGCGGTGAACATAAACCCGCCGTCGCCCGATATCGCCACGACCGGCACGTCGGGTCGGGCGTTTTGCGCGCCGAGCGCGGTGGCAAAACCCCAGCCGAGATTGTCCTGATAGCCCGGCGAGAGGAATGTGCGCGGCTTGTAAACCGGAAATACTAGCCGGGCGGCGAAACCGATTTGCGTGACTTCATCGACAAATAGGCCGTCCTCCGGCAACTCGGCGCGGATCGCTTCGAGGAACGCGATTTGCGGCGCGAGCTTGCCGAGCCGCTTGCGCCATGCCGCTTGACGTTCTTGCAGTTCGGCGTGGCGAGAGGCGCGTTTGCCGTTGTACGCCGGCAATTCCGTCAGCAATTTCTGCAAAATCGGTTTGGCATCGCCGGTCAACGCGACTGTAGGTTTGTGCCGGCGATCGTGCTCGGTGCGATCGGCGTCGATGCGAATGACGGTAAGGTCGCGGCGCATCCCCCATTCGCGAAATTGAATCAGAAGCCGCGTGCCGACGCCCAGTACGGCGTCAGCTTCGCCCCACAGCTCATGTCCGAGCGGGAGCGTCACGCTCAATGGGTCGCGGCTGTCGAGCACGCCGCGGCCCCGCCGATAGCCGAGCACAGGCGCTTGCAGCATAGCCGACAGCGCCGTGACCTCGGCGGCGGCATCCTGGGCGCCACCGCCACAAATAATCATCGGACGCTTGGCGGCTCCAAGCAGCTTGGCAGCGCGCCGGACCGCATCGGTATCGATCTTTGTTGCGGGTGCGGGCAGCGGCGATTGCAGTATCACCGGAGCGGATTTTCCCCACACATCGATCGCGCATTCGAGTGCGGTGGGCCCAGGGCGGCCCGTATGCATGGCCCGCAGCGCCAGGGCCGTCGCGCGGGAGGCTTGTTGCGGCTTGCGGATCAGGTCCGCATGGTCGACCAGCCGTTTGACGATGCCTTGCTGGTCGCCGATTTCGTGCAGATGTCCGAACCCTTTGCCGATATCGGCGTCGGGAATTTGGCCGATCAGCGCCAGCACCGGCGCGTTCATCGAATAAGCAGTAAGCAGCGCCGCGGCCGAATTGAGCAGCCCCGGCCCTGGCACCACCGCATAAGCCTGCGGCTTGCCGGTCGCGAGCGCCGCGCCGAGCGCCATGTAAGCGGCGCCCTGCTCATGGCGCGTGTGTACCGTGCGCAAGCGGTCGGAGACCTTGAACAGCGCGTCGAACAGGAGATCGTTCTGCACTCCCGGCAGGGCATAAATGGTATCGAGGCCGTGCCCGATGAGCGTCGCCACCACAGCCTCGGCGGCCGTCATTCGCGTGGCCGAAGCCTTATCCGGCGTCTTTTTCTTCTTCATACACAGTCCTTGCGGCCGGAAGTGTGCAGATCGGTGGCGTTCTGTCGAGGCTTGCCTTAAGCCAGCTCCGGCGCTTGACAAGTCGACGCCGCCGATGTGGTTGTGCCCCACCTTTTTCATCGCTTTTTGACAGACGGAATTGAGCATGCATCGCTACCGCAGCCATAAATGCGGCGAACTTCGAGCAACTGACATCGGCAGCGAGGTCCGCCTCTCCGGCTGGTGCCATCGCATTCGCGATCACGGCGGCGTGCTGTTTATCGATCTGCGCGACCATTACGGCCTGACTCAGGTGGTGGCCGATCCGGACAGTCCGGCATTCAAAGTCGCGGAATCTTTGCGTTCCGAATGGGTGGTGCGCATCGACGGCAAGGTGCGGCGCCGGCCGGACGGCACCGAGAATCCCGAACTGCCGACCGGCGCGGTCGAGGTTTATATCCGCGAAATCGAGGTGTTGGGCCGGGCCGGCGAATTGCCGCTGCCGGTATTCGGCGATGCTGACTATCCCGAGGACATCAGGCTTCGCTACCGGTTCCTCGATCTGCGCCGCGAGCACCTGCACAACAA